>VFHG01000079.1 GCA_009392075.1 SAR202 cluster bacterium | reverse complement strand
CCTTGGAGGGTGGTCCCCCCAGATTCCCACAAGGTTTCCCGTGCCCCGTGGTACTTAGGTAATACGCCAGGAGTCTTATCCCTTTCGCCTACGGGGCTGTCACCCTCTATGGCGGTCCTTCCCAGGATCCTTCGACTAGAAATAAGATTTGTAACTCCTTTGGGCCTCATAAGGGGGCCCTAGGCAATCCCTGCAACCCCAATACGACATAGGCCCTTATGCCACTAAGTCATACTGGTTTAGGCTGATCCCCGTTCGTTCGCCACTACTAAGGGAATCTCGGTTGATTTATTTTCCTCGGGGTACTTAGATGTTTCAGTTCCCCCACTTGCCCTCCTCCCTTTACAGGAAGGATTATCCGACTCAACACCGGATAAGGTTTCCCCATTCGGGTATCCCCGACTATGCCCGCTAGACGGCTCATCGAGGCTTAACGCAGCCTTGCCGCGCCCTTCATCGGCTCTTGGTCCCAAGGCATCCACCGTAAGCCCTTAATAACTTGACCCACGCAAGGAACTTCAAACCTTTCCTTGGCGTGTATCTTTCTTTCGAGCGTATCTGTACGTTACGTATTTCTACGCACCATATTTCTACGTTGTTACGCAGGACTAATTGCAGTTTCCTATTCTCTTTTTAAGGTGCCTCACACGCGAAACGACGGCCAGGGGTTTCCCCCGAACCGTCGTTCAGGTATCCCATCGATTCAACTTATTTTCAGGTAAGAATCATCATTAAGCGAGACGCCATCCTCCTGTGCGAAGTTAGATTATATGTCTGCCCACGACCAGAGTCAAGAGGTCCGCAGGCTGAATTTTGCATCGGGTTCGCACGCGCTATCACTAATACTCCCGCTTTCCCTTACACAGTCATTCTAAGGAGCGCTCCCGACGCGTCGGAAAAGAATCTTCCAAACCTCATCTTGGCAGACCCTTCGCTCCACTCAGGGTGACATCTGGGCGACAACGGCGACTAATCGGTGAATGGGACGTTGTCGCTACAAATAACCCCGGCGCCTACCGCCCTTTCAAGTTCGCCGGCCGCTTCTCCAAGAATGCCTGCACGGCCTCTTTGTGGTCCTCGGTCTTCCGTACCTGTTCTTGGGCCACGTGGGCTAGATCGAGGGCCTCTTCAAAGTCCATGGACAGGCTTTTATGAACCAAATACTTGGTCAACGCGTGAGACTGGGTCGCCCCCTTGGCCAACCGGGAGGCCAACTCAAGAGTAGCGTCAAAAAGTTCGTCGTCGGGCAGCAACTTGCTGGCCAGACCCAGTCGGTAGGCGTCCGGCCCGTCGATACGGTCGCCGGTGTACTGGAGCAGCAGGGTGTTGCTCATACCGATCAGCCGCGGCAGTTGCCAGCAGCTTCCATCTCCGGGTATCAGTCCCATCCGGGCAAAGGCTTCTGAGAAGACCGCTTTCTCGGACGTATACCGGATGTCGCAGGCCAGAGCCACACCCATCCCCACACCGATGGCATGTCCGTTAACCGCCGCGATAGACGGCTTCTGGAGCTTATGTATGCGGAGGGGAATACGGCTGGCCTGTCCGCCCAAGGCGACCCTCTGACCCCGGGAAGCGTACTGGCTCTCCATCATGCCCCAGGGCAGTGGGTCAACTTCGACGTCAACCGAACCGGCCTCCCGGTCCTGGATTCGCTGGTTGAATCCCCGGACGTTGGCGCCGGAACAGAATGATGGCTCGGTCCCGGTAAGCAGCAGCACCCGGGCCTCCGGGTCGTCCTCAAAGATGTCCAGGCACTCCATCAACTCGTCGGCCATCTGCGGCCCCAAGGCGTTCCTGGTGGGCGGGTCGTGCATCGTAACGATGTAGACTCCTTCCCGGTTTTCAGTCTGAATAAATTCGTAGGCCATGACATTCACCTGCAGATATGTTCTTTTGCTCTGTCCCGAGATACGCTGTAAAACGGCATCAGACCAGGCTCGGCACTTGATTGGGGAGAGCCCGATCAGTACACTCCGCGAAGCATATCATACGCACGTTGGAACCTAGGCCATGAAGACTGACGTCGACCCCAGCCTGCTGGAACGCATCCGCAGTATCGGCCCCATTCTGAAGGCCAATTTGGCCGAGGGCGAGCGGTTGCGCCGCCTTCCTCAAGAGTCCTTCGACGCCCTGAGCAGCTCGGAATTGCTCACGATGCTGACGCCCAAATCCTTAGGCGGCATGGAACTAGACCCGGTGTCTTATGCCACAGTCATCGAAGAGGCGGTCCGGTTCGATTCGGCGGCGGCTTGGACGATTACGAATCCTCTTTTATGGGCTTTCTTCTGCTCACGGCTACCCGAGCAAGGCGCCGAAGAGATGCTGGGCCAAGACCCGCGGGCTTTGTTCGCCGCCTCCATCACCCCGCCAATGCGGGCCGTGCCCGTTGACGGAGGGTTTCAGATCACCGGCGATGGGCGCTTCGCCAGCAACTGCCACCACGCCAGGTGGATTGCGTCGGTCTGCGCGGTCGACGACGGTGAGGCTACTTCGAATAAAGTCATCTGGGCCTATATTTCCCGGGAAAACTGCCAGATCCTGGACACCTGGGATGTCTTGGGCATGCGGGCCACCGGCAGTGACGACATCCGTGTCGACAACGCGTTCGTGCCAACCCAAAGAGCATTTCCCTTCACTCCGGAGATCACTTTGGGACCGAGATTTCAGGGCCCGCTCTACCGGTTCTCCTTCATTGGCATCGTGACTGCAGCCCTCACACCGGTGATGCTGGGAATCGCACGGGTTGCCATTGACGAAGCAACTGCTCTGGCTAAAGCCAAGACCGCCACCGGTGGCAGCTCCGTTCTCTGGATGAATCACTCTGTCCAATCGCAGATCGGGCAGGCGGTAGCCACCCTCCGGGCCGCCCGGGCATTGCTCTACAACACGTTGGACGACGTCTGGCAATGGGTCTTGTCCGGGCAGGAAGTGACCGTCGACCAACGGGCTGATCTGCTGCTGGCAGCGACCAATGCGTCCGAAAGCACCGTCCGGGTGGTGGAACGGATGCACACGCTGGCGGGCACCTCGGCAATCTACAGCGGCAATCCCATCGAGCGTTGTTTCCGTGATATCCAGGTAGCCAGACAGCACCGCTTTTATACCGAAGGCCGCTATGAAACTTTCGGAAGGATGTACTTCGGCTTGGAACCGGATTACGGCATGGTGATGCTGTAGAATAAACCCATAAGTTAGCCACGGAATTCTGATAAATTTGGTTCTGACGGCTAATAATGCAAGGAGATGCCTATCATGCCCCAAGGAACAATCACGAATTTGCACATCGCCAGGGTCAAAGGGACTCCTTCAGACCCGGTCCAAGAAGCAACCGCCATCTCCGGCCTGGGCCTGGAAGGAGACCGCAGCGCCTACGAGGGAAACAAACGCCAGGTTCTGTTCATTGACAAAGAGACACTGGACGATTTTGGCCTCGCTCCCGGCCAGGTGAAAGAGAACATCACCGTCACCGGTTTGGACCTGAGCCAAGCCAAGGCCGGTCAGGTGTTCAGCATAGGTGATGAAGTGACCATGGAACTCGTCGGCGATTGCGAAGCCTGCGGCAAAATGGAGGCCCTGGCGCTCGGACTCCAAGACAAGATTGACGGCAAGCGCGGCATGCTCGCTATGGTGGTAAATGGAGGCAGCATCAAGGTGGGTGACTCCATAACGGTTCAGTAGCCAGCACACGGAATCTCAGAATTTGAAAAGCCCCGTCTTTCTGTAGAAGGAGGGGGCTTTTCGTATTGCGGTGCAGGCCAAAATTCTTACGGCTGGCGTCCCGAAGGACCCAACATCCGATCCTGGAAGCTAACAGAGGCTGGCACCGTTACTTCGGGCCCAAATGCTCCGTTTGCGCGGCCTCCTTCGGCTGCATTAACTAGGACGTTGTAGCCAAGCTCGGCCAATCCAGCATCCAGAGTAGTGTTCTGGCCGGTGGCTTTCGCTATATCCCAGCTATGGACGATCATGTCCGTGATCGGCACCATTATGAATTGACCGACTGGCATCGCACCAAAGGGAGTCTCAACGACCGCTGCAAGATCGATCTCTTTCATGGTAACGAGCACCTGATCCATAATCGAAATAAGCGCCGCTTCCGCCCCTTCAGACGGGAATAGATAAGCGACGTTACCCATGCTTGCTGGGTCGGGCGTTGCTGAGCCCGTCGCCAAGATCGGCCGAAGTTGCGCTAGTGCTGCCTAGTATGCCTCTACGGGGTTTGGTCCTTCTGCCATGATAGTTCCCCTAGATTTCCAAAAATTTCTTATTCAGAATTTCATACGCCGAGCGCCCCAAAATTTAATCATTCTGGCTACGCTCTCTGGTGATAATCAGATACGAATGTCGCAGGATTGTATCCGGCTAAAATCGAAGGGTCAACCTGGCGTTGTCTCCACCCGGTTAACTCTTCAGTGATGGTGCGTTTACCTAAGATTTTTCAGCCACCAGCGTGCTCCGAATCGCTGTGGCTATATCGGTCATTTCGGGTATGTTTTCCCAGGTCTCAATGGCCTTGGCGGTTCCGTCAGGCGAGAGCACCCGTGAGACGTTATCTTGGAACTTGTCCTTGATGGCGTCGAAACCCCAAGGGTTTTTTTGGCTGCCCAAGGTGTCTTCCCGGGCAGTAGTGTGCTCGAAAACCCTTCCGTCTTTCAAGGTAATCTTGACCTTGAGACCGTCGGCGGATTCCGTGAGCAGTTCTTCGGACTTGGCCATCACCCTAGTGCGTACCTTGCCCATAGTATCGTTCATCGTCTCGTCGTCGATCTTGTCTTGGGTGAAGGTGTCGATGCTGACTTCACCGTCCACCAAGGCTGCAGCCACGTTGTACTTGGCACTGAACTTACCCTTCAATTCGTCTTCCGGCTCCTGATAGAGCATCACCACCGAGAAGTAAGACTGGTCAATCTCAGCGTCGGCCACATCGTCGTAGGTAAAATCGTTGTCCCGCATCAAGCTGAACAGGCTATCCAGCATGGCGTGGTTGCCGCCGCAGCAGGGGTATTTCTTGATCATAAGAGCGTCCTGGGTGCGAAAGGGCTTGCCCATGTTATCGGCCATGCGGTCAAGGTCGTAAACACCCTCGCCCAACACCACGTTGGCGAACCCAAAGGGATGCTCGATGACCTGGTCTCCGGCGGTCATGCCCATCTGGGCCAACTGCACGGCGGTAACCCCGTCCCGGCCAACCAAGCCGGCGTGAAGGGGCTTGGTCATGGTGCCAAAGTTGTGGATTAGTCCGGAAGACATTGAGCCGGCCATGCCCAGGGCCATAATCGTTTGGTGTTCGTCCAGTTTCAGCAGTTTGGCGCAGGCGGCGGTGCAGGCCAGCCGGCCAATGACCGCGGTGCTGTGAAATCCCTTGTCCATCTGCTTGTATTTAGTCTCGTGAGCCAAGGCCAGGCCGATCTCACAACCCACCACATAAGCTTCTAGCAAGTCGCGCCCGGTTGCTCCGGTGTGCTCGCCAATGGCCAGCAGGGCTGGGAATATGGCGACTGTCGGATGCCCAAACCCACCGAAGTCATCGAAATCCAACGCATGGCCCATGGTGCCGTTGGCCAACGCGGCGTTGGCCTGGGTGCTCTGGAAGCCACCGGCTAATACTGTGGACTCGGGGGCGGCGCCCATGCTGCTGGTGTATTTCTGAATAATCTCTCCGACAGGTTGCTGGGAGCCCGCCAGGATGACCCCCAAAAGGTCGAAGCAAGACTCGTTGGCGACTCGGATGGCGTCGGGCGGGACGTCTTCATAGTTAGTGTCTACGATCCATTTGGCGATGGTCTCAGTTGCGCCCATCTTTTACCTCCGTTCGTTCATTACTTTTGCGTCAGACTGCATTTGTGCGCAACATTATATACCTGACATAAATGCGGGCAAAGAGCGCCCTGTTTCCTTAGAATGATAGGCAGGAGAAATCGAGATTGAAAAATGTTTTTGAACGATTAGTTGGACTATTCACGCTATTCCTAATCGGGCTGTTGGCGTTGGCCGCATGTGGCGCCAGCGACTCAGACAAAGCCGCAGAACGTTATGTGCAAGGCACCGTCTATACCGCCGCCGGACAGTGGCAGAACGCAATCAAGGAATTTGACGAATCCATCCGGTTAAACCCGGAGGCCGCCGACGCCCACAACAACCGGGGCGCCGTTTACGCAGAGCTTGACCAGTTCCAAAAAGCCATTGGCGATTACGACGAAGCCATCCGGATTGAACCTGACCTCTCAAATGCCTATTACAACCGGGCCATCGCGTATGGCGACCTGGGGGGTTTTGGCAAGGCTATCGAGGATTACACCGCAACTCTCCGGTTGGACGCAAGCAACGCTGACGCCTACTTCAACAGGGGTTATATCCGTTACCAATTGGGCCAATACAAACTGGCCGCATCCGATTTTGGCGACGCCATCATACTGGTCCCCAACGACGTCGAGGCTTACCTGAATCGGGGACTAGCGTACCGGAATGACGGTCAGTACGATCTGGCAGTGGTAGATTTTGATCACCTTCTCGCATTAAACCCCAAGGATGCTGCCGCCTACGTTGAACGAGGCATCACCTATGACGCCATGGGCCTGCCCGATTGGGCGATCGAAGACTTCACCCAAGCCATCAGTGTCGATCCTACTTCAGGCTTGGCCTACGCCAACCGGGCTTTAGTCTTGGCCTTCGCCGGAGCCGTTGAGGAAGCGCGGGCCGACGCCGAACGGGCGATAGAATTGGGGGTGGACCGGGAGACACTGATAACCACCCTGGAATTGAACATTCGCCACGAGTAATCCTCCGAAATCCAGGAGGGAGCCGCCACGCAACTTCTCCTACAGCGATCATGATATCGACAGCCAGCACTGTCATCATTGGCGGTGGGGTGATGGGCTGCTCCATCGCCTACAACCTGGCCGCCAGGGGAGTCACCGGAATCCTGCTTCTGGAACGGGATGTCCTGGGCGCCGGCGCTACCGGACGGTCGACGGCCTTGGTCCACACCCATTATTCAACCCGAGTGCTGGCCGGGATGGCCTGGCATAGCCTCCAGGTTTTCCGAGACTTCAATGAAGTCGTGGGCAGCCGATGCGGCTTTACTGAAACCGGACATCTGGTGTTTGCTGGTAGAGAAGACCACGACCAGACTCGCGCCAGAGTCGCTCTCCAGCAAGAGGCCGGCATCGAGACCACAATCATCGACCAACAAGAAGCCGGAGCGTTAACTCCCGGCTTCGATCTTGGCGACTGCTCCGCCATCGTTTACGAGCCGTTGTC
>VFHG01000078.1 GCA_009392075.1 SAR202 cluster bacterium | reverse complement strand
CCTTCACCGACCTGGGTGAGACGCCTTTGTTGGTCGACACCCACGCCATCTCTCACATGGTCATCGACTCATATTGCGATGGCGAGGCCGATGAAGTCTACCTAGCCTACACCCAGTATGTTTCGACCATGGTCCAAGAGCCGGTGATCGAAAAACTGTTGCCCATCGCCCCGGCGGAATTAACGGCCTCCGAGAGCGTGGGCTACATCTACGAGCCCGGCAACCTGGCCGTGCTCCAGAACCTGCTGCCTCGTTTCGTGGAGATGCAGATCTACCACGCGATCTTGGAAGCCATAGCCAGCGAACAATCAGCCCGGATGGTGGCCATGCGCGCCGCCACCGATAACGCCAGCGAACTTGCCGGAGACCTTACCCTGACCATGAACAAACTGCGACAGGAAAGCATCACCAACGAACTGCTAGATCTCATTGGCGGCCAAATAGCCTTACAAGGTTAATACGCCCATAGCCAGAAACCCTTTATCAGGAGAAACCAATGGCCACCGGAAAAGTCGTCCAAGTAATCGGAACCGTGGTTGACATAGAATTCCCCGCCGACGAACTGCCCAATCTGTTCGACGCTCTTGAGTTGGACAATGTTGGGGAGAAATTGGTGCTGGAAGTGCAGCAGCACGTCGGCAACAACTGGGTCCGCTGCCTAGCGCTGGGCGCCACTGACGGCTTGGCTCGCGGCGTGGAAGTGACCGATACCGGCGCCAGGGTAACCGTTCCGGTGGGGCCAGAGACCTTGGGTCGGCTGTTCGACGTAACCGGGACGCCCCTTGATAACCTAGGACCGGTGGAGTCGGCCGTACAATGGCCCATCCACCGCGACCCGCCTCCCTTCGACGACCAGAACCAAACAGTCGATATCCTGGAGACCGGGATCAAAGTCTTCGACCTGATCACCCCCTTCATGAAGGGCGGAAAGATCGGCGCGTACGGTGGGGCCGGGGTTGGCAAGACCGTCATCATTCAGGAACTGATCCGCAACATCGGGGCCGTCCACCAAGGGGTTTCGGTTTTCGCCGGCGTTGGCGAACGGTCACGGGAAGGCAATGACCTGTGGCATGAGATGCAAGACTCAGGTGTGTTGGCCAGCACTGTGTTGGTCTTCGGCCAGATGAATGAGTCCCCGGGCGTTCGCGCCCGCATCGGCCTCACCGGTTTGACCATGGCCGAGTACTTCCGTGACGAGCAGAACCAAGATGTGCTGCTCTTCATAGATAATATCTACCGGTACATTCTGGCGGGCATGGAGGTTTCGGCGCTTCTGGGACGGATGCCCTCCGCAGTGGGTTACCAACCCACCCTCAGCACTGAGATGGGCGCGCTTCAGGAGCGCATCACGTCCACCAAGTCCGGTTCTATCACTTCGTTCCAGGCTATCTATGTGCCTGCGGACGACTACACCGACCCCGGTATCGTGACCACCTTCGGCCACCTGGACGGTGTAGTGTCCTTGGAGCGGGCATTGTCCGCCCAGGGCCTGTATCCGGCGGTGGACCCGCTTGCCTCCTACTCCAGGATTCTCGAACCGGGCATCATGGGCGAAGAACACTACAACCTAGCCCGTGGCGTTCAGCAGGTGCTGCAGCGTTACAAGGACCTGCAAGATATCATCGCCATCCTGGGCATCGAAGAACTATCGGAAGAAGACAAGCTGACGGTGTTCCGCGCCCGGAAGATCCAGCGCTTCCTGACCCAGCCCTTCTTCGTAGCCGAAACCTTCACCGGTCAACCCGGCAAATACGTACCGCTGCAAGAGACGGTGCGGGGCTTCCAGGAAATCCTGTCTGGCCAACACGACGACCTGCCCGAGCAGGCGTTCTACATGGTGGGAACCATCGACGAGGCGATAGAGAAGGCCGCCGAGATGGCAACCCAGAGGTAGATAACCAACCATGCCGATGCATCTAGAAATAATCACTGCCGAGCGCCAGGTCTACTCCGACGAAGTGGACATGGTGATTGCGCCGGGGTTCGACGGGCAATTGGGTATATTGCCCATGCACGCTCCGTTGATGACGATGCTCAAGCCCGGAGAGCTAACTGTCCGCAAGGACGGCGAGAACATGTACGTCGCGGTGTCCGGCGGCTTTATGGAAGTGCTGGGCAACAAGGTCAGCGTTCTGGCCGACGCCTGCGAACGGTCCGATGAGATAGACGAGCAACGCGCAGAACAAGCCGTTCAGCGGGCGCAAGAACGCCTGGCCAACCTCGGTTCGGACATGGAGCTTGAACGGGCGGTGTCAGCCCTCCGGCGGGCCCAAGTGCGGGTAGATTTGGTACGCCGCCGGAGTTCACGGTCCGGCCAACAACCCCCTGGTTCCGTAGCGTAACCGCTTATAACGAAGAAAAAGAGAGCCCCGACAAATGTCGGGGCTCTCTTTTTTCATCGAGGCAGCAGCACCCTGAATCCCGATTTATCGAGATGACGGTAAGGCTTGCAAGACCAACTAGTCTTCGTTGATGTAGTAGGTCATGGACTGGAGCGATAGGATCGGGTCGATATTGCGTATCCTGATGCCCTCCCGGACCTGAGGGGTGATGGGAGCGTAATTCAGGATGGCTTTGACACCACAAGCCACCAACTGGTCCACCACGTTCTGGGTGAACTCCACCGGCACCGCGACGATGGCGATACTGATTTTTTCCCTCGCCACCACATGGTCCAATTCGTCCATCTTCCGCACCACCAGCCCACCAATCGTCTCGCCCACCACCGAATTATTAAGATCAAATGCGGCAACCAAGTGGAAACCGTCTGGGTTGAACCCCGGGTAACTCAAGATTGCCCGCCCCAACCGGCCAACACCGACCACGGCCACGTTCCAAGGTGAATTTATGCCTAGTATCTGCCGCAGGCGGTCCAACAGGTCGTGTACGCTGTAGCCGCGGCCTTGTTTGCCAAAACGTCCGAAATAGCTAAGGTCTTTCCGGATCTGCGCAGGGGTGACTTGGAGCTTTTCACCCAGTTGTTGGGAACTAACTACCTGGATGCCGTCATCCAGCAGGCGGTTCAGTATCCGCACGTACTGTGGAAGCCGACTGATGACAACCTCGGGCACTTCCGAGCGTGTTTGGCGCGATTCAAAATTGGGGGCCATGGCGTTTCAGTTCCCTCACCGATGGCTTTCTGTTGGCGAAATAACCAAATCAGACCGCCAGAGGGTGAACTCAGACTTCTATTTAGTCGATCCACGGCGGCTTTTCGTACTGCCGTTGCCTATAATCTATAATGCAGGCCAATGCTAGTCAAGAACGCGCCCGAACCTTCAAATTACATATCAGGAACCGCTTGGAGCCCATAGTGCACCTAGGTGTTTGCCGCATCATGCTCCGTCTGCCTGATTCAGCCAGCCTCAAGGACAAGCGGCAGGTGTCTCGCTCGCTAACTGCCCGTATCCGCAACACCTTTAACGTGGCAGTGGCCGAGGTGGAAGACCAAGAACTGTGGCAGCGGCTAACTTTGGCAATTTGCTGTGTGAGCACCGACCCGGCCCACGCCAACGAGATGGTCTCCAAGGTGGTCGCGTTCGTAGAAGAGTCTAGGCGTGACCTCGAGCTGCTGGATTACGAGACTGAGATCATTTCAGGGGTTTGACCTCAGCCTACTCGCGCTCGGCAAGAAATGCTTCGATCGTCCCCCAATACTGCACCGGCGCGACTTCAAATGTGTTGTTGTGGGCCGCGCCTTCCAACACCTGGAAAC
>VFHG01000077.1 GCA_009392075.1 SAR202 cluster bacterium | reverse complement strand
GTTCGGTCACCGGCTGCACATCCTCGGGATATGGCTCGAAGAAAACAGCTTCCAGCAGGTGCACCAGAGGTATATCCAGGCCGTCCAACCAGATGATTGGTTCGCCCGATTCATTGCCGTGGTCGTGCCAGGTCCAGTTGGGGGTCAGAATCAGGTCGCCGGGAGACATCGGGATCCGGTCCCCGTTGACGGTGGTGTAACCGCCGTCGCTATTGATGATGAAGCGCAGCGCGGAAGGGGTGTGCCGGTGGGCCCTGGCGGCCTCGCCTGGCATTACGACCTGCAGCCCTGAAAACAGGCTGTTGGTGGTTGCGATCCGGTCTTTGATGCTGGGATTAAGCAGCATCAACACCCGGCGCTCGGCGTCTGCGGTCCCAATCAGTTCACCGGCGCGCAGCGCTCGGGGCTCCAGGTCCTTCCAGCGCCAGATGTAAGGCGACGCCTTGCTGGTCGGCTCATCGACCAAAGCAGTCTCCTGCACCTGCCACAGAGGTGCCAGGCTGAAGCCTTCCAGCTCGCGGTAAAACTCCTCGAGGACCTCTGGAGATGCTGTGGGATTAGAATTTGAAAGCATTTTTCTGCTCCCTGAGATGATTCGCTGGACGGTTCGCTTTTAAGGCAGGCCGAACGGGTCTGGAGAATCGTAGATTCGGCCCCGAGCTATGTCAATGTCAATTTCGCACGCTGATACTAAATTTAGGCGCCGTTCCGGTTGTTCTCCCATTCAGCGAGGCGGGCCTCCAACGAATGCTGGCGAAGGGCCATGGTCAGGTCCCCCCGGGTGCGCTCCAACACGCCGCGCATGGCGTCGGTATTGCGCCGGAGTCCGCTGGTCACGCCCTCTGGAAAGTCAATCGTCACGAGCACGCTGTACATCTCGTCCATGATGTCCATGAACTCTTGGCAGCCGTCGATGGCGTCCCGCCGTAGTGCGTCTAGGATGTAACGGCGCAGTTCGCCGATAACCTCCGCCATACCGTTGATATAGGCCCCTGCGTCCACCTTGAGGTCGCTGATGGTCGGGATCTTGGCGCCCGAGATTACCGCCAGCGTTACGTTGGCTTCAGTGAACTCTTTTCGGGCGTCGTTCATGAACCCGGCATTGAATATCTGGGGACTGGTTTCCTGGATATGGCCCGCCTCGCGCAGCCGGGCGTCGCCCTTGCCAATCAGGTCACGGGCGTCTTCGAATTCGCCGCGGTGAACGGCCCGGATGGCGTTGGCGGAGAACCGCACAACCTCTCGGGAAACCGACAATGCCAGCTCCCGGTCTCGGTTTAACTCGGTAAGCTCGTTGATTACGGAGGTTCCGATGGCTGATAGGTCAGCGCTATAACGAGATGGCATCAGACTCGCCCTCCTGCCTCTTCAATCACTTTAACCAGCTTGGCGGCGGCAGCCTCGGGCTCCGCCGCTGATCCTACAGCGGCCGTTACGCAGATGGCGTCGGCCCCGGCCTCGATGACCGGCGCGGCGTTCTCGGCGTTGATGCCGCCGATTGCCACCAATGGCGTTTGTGCTGTTTCCCGGGCCACCAGTAGCCGGTCGATGCCCTGAGGAGGGCGCCCCACTCCCTTGGTGTCTGTGTGGTAGATGGCGCCGAAGGCCACGTGATCAGCGCCCATCCGCTCGGATTCCACCAGTTCTTCGATCTCATGGTTGGACCGGCCCAACACTTGGTGCGGCGCCAGCACCTGCCTGGCTTGTTCCACGGGCAGGTCGGTCTGGCCCACATGGAGTCCCGCCGCGCCAACGATGGCCGCAACGTCGGCGTGGTCGTTTAGGATCAGTGACGCGCCCGCCTGGTGGCAAAGTGTTTGCAGTTCACGGGCTAGGGGCAGAGATTCGCCCTTGTCCCGGAGTTTGTCCCTAAGTTGCAGCATCCGCGCCCCGCCTTGGATGGCAGCCTGGGCGATGGTTAGCGGGTCGCGGCCACCGGTGACCTGAGGGTCGATTATCACGTAAAGTCCTCGCACCAAGTCCGCTTTCTCCCGGCGCACGGTAGCACCGAGTTGACCGGTGAGTTCGTCTAGGACGCGGCCGATTCCGGACACAGTCTCCCAGCCAAGGGGGTTGGCGGAAGATGACTCATCCAGGTGGGATAACATCTCGGCAGCCACCCCGACCAGCTCCAGGGTTTGTTGTGCCGACGTGGGCGGGCCGTCGTCAGTCTCGGCCATGGCCGAGGCGGCGGGCAGAGACGGAATCAAGTCGCGCAGATCCTGCAGGGCCGGTGCGGGCGATAGTACTGGTGGGACGAACCGGGACGCAGATTCGATGCAGTGGAAGATGACCTGGTAATGGCTTTGACTGGGGTTGGGACCGGCGCTGGTCATAGCTCCAAACCCTTGGGTGTTTCTCCGGAGCGGGCGGCGTCTATGTTGTCTCGCACGGTCTGTGGCATCTCCATGCCGAATTTGGTGAATGTGTCTTCCACGCCGCGACCGATGTTTCTGGGGTCGCCGTAGTAATCGGGAGAACGGTGTTCGCTGCCCGGGGCGAATTTCTCGTGGACCGAGCCTACGGTCTTGCCCATGGCGAACGGAGACATACGCCGCTCCATGTTTTTGCTCTGACAGTGGGAGCAGACCGGCTCTAATTCACTGTTGATAGACCTCAGGAAGAACGATGAGACCTTCGCGCAGGCCTGGCAGCGGTATTCATATATAGGCATCGAGAGCCATCTCCGAAAACCTGAAAGCTGACCACCGATAGGTGACAGCTTTCAATCGTTACGAGTTTTTCATGTCCCGGCGTTCGCGGTTGAAATCTGAGGTAGTTTGGCCGCCCATTTCCTTCTTGATTCGGCCCATGTATTTGTCGATACTGGCCCCGCTGCTGTCATCCACATCGCTGGTCGTCTCTCGGCTGGGCGCCCAGTTGAGACTGTCGCCCCAAGACGCCTTGAAGGAGAATTTCGAGATCAGCTTCTCCATCTTCGCGCTTTGGCAATGTTCGCAGGTCGGCTGTTTGTTGGCGGACGGGGTCCGGACCAAAACAGAGGTCACTTGTTGGCAGTCATTGCAGCGGTATTCGTAAAGAGGCACAGCTTTAGTCGTTCCAGTCCCAGAGCGGCCTTTATTGGTCGCTTCATGATTCAGCCTGTATTTTAACATGGGGCGGTCTGAGGTAGTGAGGTGGTCCAAGAACATGATGCCACTGACACCGCCAGGGGGACGGAGACGTTAATGTATAATGCAGCCACCTGAGCCGCCCGTTTTCCAAGCTAGCCGGAACTGATCCGAGGTGCCGTTATGGCGGATGAACAAGCCCATACCCTTCCCATGTTTGGAGACGATCAGGTAGAAGTTGCTGCCGCTCCGGTTGCGCCGGTGACGCCTGCCGCGCCAGCGTCGATAGAACGTGAGCCCCTGCTGATGATCATGGACGGTCACGCCATGGTCCATCGTTCTTTCAGGGCGATCTCCACCCAGCGGCATCTGACAGTGAATGCCACCGGCGAGGACGTGACCGGGGTCTATGGGTTCGCCAACGTGTTCCTACGGGCGCTCAACGAATGGAACCCCGCTTATTGCGCCATCGCATTCGATATGTCAGCGCCCACCTTCCGTCACAAGCAATTCCCCGAATACAAGGCCCAGCGGGAATCGACGCCCGAAGAACTTCGGCCCCAATTCGGCCGCGTGAAGCAGCTGATGGAGGCCTTCGGCGTTGCTGTGTTCGAACTGGAGGGTTGGGAAGCAGACGACGTCATTGGAACCCTGTCTGTACAGGCCGAAAAGATGGGCCTCGATTCGGTCATCCTAACCGGCGACCGGGATACATTCCAGTTGATCTCACCTAAGGTCAGAGTTGACCTGGCCTCCAGCATTCAAGACCGAAAAGTTTATGACGAGGCAGCGCTTTCCGAGCGTTATTCGGGCCTTACTGCCTCACAGCAGACCGATTTCAAGGCCCTGCTTGGCGACACCTCGGACAATATCCCCGGTGTTCCCAAAGTTGGAGAGAAAACGGCCATCGCCCTGCTCAACGACTACCAGAATCTCGAAGGTATCTACGAGCATCTTGAAGAGGTAACCCGCCCCAGCGTTAAACAGTCTCTGGAGGAGTTCAAGGACCGGGCATTCTCGAACCGGGAACTGATGACCATCGACCGAGAGAGCCCAGTGGAGCTGGACCTAGAAAAGGCTAAGTTTGGCGATTTCGACCGGACCGCGGTGGTCGACTTGATGACCGAGCTTGAATTCTTCACCGTCATTCCCCGCATCCCGGAAACTGGCGGGTCTCAGGGCTCATCCGCAGATGTATCTTCCCCTGCCCAGGCCCCAGGTGAGGGCGCCAATTACACGGTGGTGCAGACAAAGGAACAGTTGGACCAGATGCTGGCGGTATTGCATGAGGCCGGAAGCTTCTCCTTCGATACTGAGACCACGGGTCTCGATGCGGTGCAGGCCGGCTTGGTCGGCATCAGCTTCTCCACCGAACCGTCGGTTGCTTGGTACGTGCCGGTGGCCCATCAAGAGGGCGAACAGTTGCCCATGGAAGAGGTGCTGGCGGCGGTGCGCCCGTTGTTCGAGTCGCCGGATATCAGCAAGTGCGCCCATAACGCCAATTACGATATGACGATACTGGCCAGCCACGGCATAATCTGCCAAGGGGTCGATTTCGACACCATGGTTGCCGCCCATCTCCTCAGCCATGTCCAATTGGGCCTGAAAGGCCTGGCGCAGGACATCTTAGGCCAGGAGATGACGCCGATCGCTAAACTGATTGGCACCGGCCGCAAGCAGATCACCTTTGACAAGGTGGACATCACCCAGGCCGCGCCCTACGCCGCTGCCGACGCCGATATGACCGGACGTCTCCGCCTGGCCTTCGAGGAACCTGTTGTCCGGGAGGGCTTGAGCTCGCTGATGACCGACATGGAGATGCCCCTAGTCCCGGTGCTGGTCATCATGCAGCGCCACGGCATCAAGCTAGACGCTGCCGCCCTGCGCGAGATGTCGGAGGACCTCCGGGAGCAGATGTTCCAGACGGAAGAAGAACTCTACAAGTCTATCGGCCACACAGTGAATATCAACTCGCCGCAACAGCTGAGCGACGTTCTTTTCAATGAGATCGGCCTGCCTAAGACCAAACGCACTAGGACCGGGTACTCCACCGATGCCAACTCCCTGGAAGGATTGAAGGGCCTGCATCCGGTGGTGGATCAGATCCTAGAATACCGCCAGGTGTCCAAGCTGAAGTCGACTTATTTGGATGCCCTTCCAGACATGGTAAACCCAACGACAGGCCGAGTGCATACCAGCTACAGCCAGACCGGCTCAGCCACGGGGCGCATGTCTAGCAGTGATCCCAATCTGCAGAACATACCCATCCGCACCGAGATGGGACGCCAGGTTAGGAAGGCGTTCGTGGCTGACTCGCCGGATTGGCTGCTGTTCTCCGCTGACTACTCCCAAATCGAGTTGCGGGTGCTGGCTCACCTATCCCAGGACCCGGGCTTGTTGGAGGCCTTCCAGCGGGGCGAAGACATCCACTCGTCTACGGCTTCGTTGATGTTCGATGTTCCGTTGAACGATGTGGACGCGGAACAACGCCGCATAGCCAAGGTGCTGAATTTTGGTGTGATCTACGGCCTGTCCGCCCACGGCATATCAATGCAAACAGGCTTCAGCAGAGATGAGGGGGCATCGTTCATCGAGGCCTACTTCACCAAATACCCACGCATAAACGATTATTTGGAAACGGTGAAAATTCAAGCTAGAGAGACTCGTTACGTAGAGACCCTACTGGGCCGCCGCCGACACCTGCCAGACATTAATCACCCCAACTTCAACGTCCGGGGCGGAGCCGAACGCATGGCCATCAACATGCCCATCCAGGGCACGGCCGCCGACATCATGAAGCTGGCCATGATTCGGGTCCAGAACCGGTTGGACGCCGAAGGCCTACGCACCAAGATGCTGTTGCAGGTGCATGACGAACTAGTCTTCGAGATGCCCAAAGAAGAGATGGACGCCCTAAAAGACCTGGTCTTCGACGAGATGCCCGCAGCCATGGAGCTAGACGTAACCCTAAAAGTAGACGCCAAGTGGGGACCAACCTGGGGAGATATGGAGTAGGGCGGCAGGGCCGCGCTTACCTAGCACGACTGAAGCCGAAATCATTATGCTGCGGGATCACCCGCAGCGAACAGGACAATCAATCGAACATGGAATTAATTCGCAGCGTTATCTTTGTGCCTGGCAATCGGGAAAATATGCTGGAGCGGGCCAAGTCGTTCAAAGCCGATGTGGTCATGGTGGACTTAGAGGACTCCGTTCCACCGGGCGAGAAGACCGTCGCCAGGGACCTGGCCAAGGACTGGGTGCCCACCCTCCGGCGCGAGGGTCAACGGGTCATGGTCCGGGTGAATTCCTTGGATACCGGGTTGACCCGATCCGAGTTAGAGGTTGTTGTCTCGCCCGACTTGTACGGCATAAGCGTGGGCAAGGTGGAGTCCACCTGGAACATCCGCGACGTTGACCGGATGCTGAGCGCAATCGAACCGGCGGCGGGCGTGGAACAGGGTTCGATCAAAATATCAGCTTGGGTCGAAACCGCTAGCGCGTTGGTCGACGCTCGTGACATCGCGATTGCATCGCAGCGGGTGATCGCCTTGGCTTTCGGCGCAGAAGATTTCACCAACGACATGGGTATCGAGCGGTCTGATACCGGCGAAGAGATACAGGTCCCACGGTCTTTGGTGCCCGTGGCGGCCAGGGCAGCCAATGTGGCGTCACTTGACTCGCCATTCGTCTTGTTCCAGGACCCTGACGCGCTGCGGGCCGACGCCCACCGGGCACGGCAGATGGGCTACACCGGCAAGCACGCCATCCACCCCGCCCAGCTTGACATAATCAACGAAGTTTTCAGCCCGTCAGACGAAGAAGTCTCCTACGCCCAGAAGATCATGGAGGCCTGGGACGAGGCCGAATCCGCGGGACGTGGGTCTCTGGCCATGGACGGCCGCATGGTCGACGTGCCGGTGGTGAAACGAGCCCAGAACCTGCTCGATTTCGCCGACGCCATCAAGGCCGGCAGGCGCTAGGCGCGTTTTATCGTGAAAGACGAATTTCCTAAGACCGACC
>VFHG01000076.1 GCA_009392075.1 SAR202 cluster bacterium | reverse complement strand
AATGCCGCTGGAGGAGGGCCGACGCTTTTTGGGCCCGTTATTTTCTTGCCAACCGCCAGAGTTTGTTCTAAGACTTGGGGTACCACCTAGGGTAAGAGCCCAACACCCGCAGCATGCTTGTGGGTTGAGAAAGCGCCGCCAACGCGTCTTTCATCGGTGACTCTTCCCGGTGCCCGGCGCAATCCATAAGAAAGATGTACTGGCCCAAGTATTGTTTGGTTGGCCGCGATTCAATCTTGTAAAGATTAATGTCTCTGGTTCCAAATTCTCTTAAGGCCCTGTAGAGTGACCCAGGCGTATCCACCTCAAACGTGAAGGCCATCGAGGTCTTATCATGCCCGGTAGGGGCGTGATCCGCGAGGGATAAAACCGCGAACCTGGTCACATTGGACGCCACATCTTGGATACCGATATCGAGGATGTCTACCTCGTTCAGCTCAGATGCCCGTCTTGGCGCTATCGCAGCAGCCGGCACAGGGCTAGCGAACGAGTCTGATACCGCCAAAACCGTGCTCAACGAAGCCATCTGGTCGGCCTGGGGATAGTTCTTCTCCAGATATTGCCGGCATTGGGCTAGGGCTTGGGGGTGGGAGTAGATGACTTTGACCTCAGAGGCCACCGTGCCTGGTTTGGCCATCAGGTAATGTACGATCGGCACCACGACTTCGCCCTTGATGAAAAGGTTCGGCTGGCTGATCAATAGATCCAGAGTGAAGGTTACTGAGCCTTCCAGGCTGTTTTCAATTGGCACCACACCCTCTACTAAATCCCCGTTCGCAACTGCCTCGCCAACGGCGGTAATGGTTGGGTACGGGCGTAACTCAGCCGTAGGATCGTAGAGGATACAGGCTTCTTCCGTATAAGTGCCCGAAGGACCCAAAAATCCTAAAGTGAGGGCCATGCTTAAACCCCGGTTAGGATGTCATAGAGGATCTGCTCGTCGCCTGCGGAAGTGACGGCCACCAACTCATCATTCACCTCCACCACAGATCGCCCAGTGGGTAATGTTGCGCCGTCCTTCTTGATCATCAAGGAGATGAAGCTGTTGGGTGGGAGTTCGATCTCGCTCAGCCTTTTGCCGATGATGTTGGAGTCTTCCGGTATCGATACGCTGACCAGTTCCATGCCTGGAACACGCAGGTTCATGAGATGCACCAACGGTCTTCCCGGCACGCCTTCTTCCAGGCTGGCCAACACCAGGTGAGTGGAGTTTACGACTACGTCAACGCCGATCTGATGGAAGATGGGTTCGTTCTTTGGGTCTTTGATCAGGGCCATGGTTCTTGCCACTTGGAAAATATGCTTGGTCATCTGGGAGATGACAAGGTTAGTGGCGTCGTTCCCGGTTAAGCTCACCACTACGTCAGCCCGGGCGATGCCGGCCCGTTTCAGGGTCGCCTCGTCAGTGCCGTCGCCCAGAAGAGCTACGCTACCCAATTCCTCGGTCAGAAGTTGAAAGCGCTTGGGGTTCTTATCGACGACTACCACTTCATGCCCTCCGGCGATCAACGCTTTGGACAGGTGGTATCCGGATTCGCTGCAGCCAACGATAACGACGTACATCTGGCCCCTTGAGCTATTTTTCGATGGCCTGTCGGACATCCTGCAGCAGGCCGAATGAGTAGCCTACCACGTCCAAGCCCAAGGCTGCATACATGACCTGCAATTGAGGGCTCGCAAGATGGCAGACCACCTTTGGGACATTGAAGATGTGCTTGGCGATCTGGGCAACCAGGAGGTTTTGATGGTCGTCTGAGGACATCGCCAAAAAGACGTCGGCGTGATCAATGCCGCCTTCTTGGAGATAGTCTTTCATCATGGGTTCCGCGGTTAGGACCACGCGGACACCCGGATGTGAGGCAACGCTTTCGAGGCAGTCTCGTTCGCCACTCAGCACGGTAATCTGGTTGCCTTCTCCGGCGAGGTCAGCCACAAGGCTGCTGCTTAAGCGGCTACACCCGAATATCAAGACCCTCATGGTTCTAGTCTCTTGGGAAGATGGGAGACGGGGCCTGTTCCCGCCAGAACATCACCTGGCACGAGGCGTTGTTGAATATGTAGAAGGCTGTGGTGCCCAGGTTGCAAGACCCAAACCGGCGATCGTATGGAATCCCCACGATCAACAAGTCCATGAAACGGTCTTCTGATTCCACCACCAACGCTGGGCCAGCTTGTCTGGCCCGCAAAAACCGGGCTTGGAGGCCTTTGTATTTCTCTTCGGAGGCTATCGCTTCAATCCGGGCCAGGATCTCTTCGCCCTTGTTGATGTCCTCAGGCCTCTCAGATTCCAGCGATAATTCCAGTGGGACTTCGATGACGTAGACCGCGTGCAGTTCAGTTTTGGACTCCCGCGCCATCTGGCACGCCAACCTGAAAGTACGCTCACTATAGGGCTTACCGTTCACCGGAACCAAGAGCCGTTTTGCGTCTAATCGCATAACCGAGCACCATCCCGAATTGGTGGCCTAGGCTCAACCACAGTGGATTTTCCAATACCGTGGCTAATAATCAATGGCAGATTATACGAGCAGTGTCCACTCAATACAATAAGATTTTTGTGAATCTAGGACGGCGTTGGAATCAGGCACTTTCATACTCTGCTTCCGGCCGTGAGGTGTGGTCTGGAACGGGTCCTTGAAGCGGTTCTCCCAGACGAATTACAGCTTTGACACAGTTTGGACAAGTGAGGCATTTGGGTCAAGCCGAAAACGCATTAGTATCGATAGAATTAGACCGAAAACTTCGCAAGGCGAATCATCGTGGAGTCCGACCAGAATCAGGCCCCGTTTCGGTGGCTGTGAGGCTCGGATGTAGCCGGTTCGAGGTGGCGGGCTATCTCCGATATCTTGCCCAGATGCTCATTGGTAGCGGCCACGATCAAAACGTCCCCGGCTTTGATCTCTTCATCTTTAGCTGGATGGAGGAATGAAGTCCGGCCCCTGCGTATGGCCAGAACTGATATGCCGTGGCGGTCGGCTGAGCCTGCCAGGCCCGCTTCTTCCAGAGTGTGTCCCAGCATCTCTTCAGGAGGCCGCAGTTTACTGATGCCGAAGTCGGGGACGATGGGCATGTAATCGATGACCCCGGTCTCAAATCCCACGTGGGCAGTGCGCCTGGCGCTCTCGGCTTCGGGATAGACCACGCGGTCAACGCCGATCCGTTCCAGGGTGGAGCCGTGAAGCTCATTGGCGCCGCGGGCGATGATGAACGGCACGCCCATGCTTTTTAGGAGCACGGAGACCAGAATACTGGACTGGATGTTTTCGCTGCCCAGAGACACGACGCAGACGTCGTACTCGGCCACGTCCAACTCTTTCAGTATCGATTCATTGGTGGCGTCGGCGCGCACCGCGTAGGTGGACCGGTCCAGTTGGTTTTGGACTTTAGCCTCGTCAACGTCGATGGCCAGAACGTCATGACCGCTCTGGAACAGTTCTTGGGCCAGTGTGGATCCGAAGCGCCCCAGTCCGATAACGCAAACTTGTTTTTTCACGGCATCAAATTCCTTTTTAAATGCGTCAACCTATTTTAACGCTTTCTTGTGCAAAGCGGTACACCTCGGTATCGTCTTCCGTTGCCAATGCAAGGGCCAAGACCACTGGGCCCAATCGGCCTACGTACATGAGCGCCATGAAAAGAATCTTCGCGGCGAGTCCTGTGTCCGCGATTATCCCGGTCGATGCTCCTGTGGTGCCGAATGCGGATACAGTATCAAAAATGATGTCTTGGAATGGGATATCCGGCTCAAGAGTGGTCAACACTGTCGCTGAGACCACGATGAATGCGAACCCTAGTACCGCCACGGTGAGTGCGCGGTGCAACTGAGACTGATGGATCTCCCGGCCAAAGGCCTCGGCATGGGGACGGCCCTTCAAAGAGGAGATCACGGCGGCCATCAACACCGCGAAGGTGGCCACCTTGATGCCGCCTGCCACCGAACCGGCTGCGCCTCCGATGAACATCAGCCCGGAGAACGTCGATTTCGTGACGTCCTTTACCTCCCCGAAGTCCATTATCGAGAACCCGGCCGTGCGTCCGCTAACCGAGCTGAAGATGGCGCCGAAGATCTTGTCGAACCAACTGAAATCGCCCATCGTCGCCGAGTTGTTGAATTCCGATAGGTACAGAACGAACGCACCCAGCACCCAAAGGACGATGCTGGTCACAAGCACCAGTTTGGTTTCCAACGAGAACCGGGAGATTCGTCGCTTGCGGAATACATCAACCACTAAGACCCAACCCAGACCTCCCAGGATCATCAAAACAGTCATTGTGATCAATAATCCGGGGTCTGAGAAGAAGCGGGTTAGGCTGCTGCCGCCGGGCACCTCCGGAATGATGTTGAAGCCGGCGTTATTGAACGATGAGACCGAAAGGAATATCGAATGCCATACTGACCGCAGGTTGCCCACACCGTCGATTCCATTGATCTGCAGGAAGATCACCACGGCCCCGATCGCGTACAGCAAGAACACAACCCCGATCACCGTACGGCCCAGATGGCGCAATCCGCCCATCCGGTCAACGCCCACAGTGTCGCGCATCAGATCGCGGGTCAAAAGCCGCTCTTGCAGGGTTGACCGCTGGCCGATTAGCAACAGGATGAACGTGCTGATGACCATGAATCCCAAGCCACCGACCATCATCAACATAAATATGACTGCCTGGCCGAATGTGGACCAATAGGTACTAGTGTCCACCACGGTGAGACCGGTTACTGTCACCGCCGAGACAGAGGTGAAAAATGCGGTCTCAAATTCGGTGAACCCGTTGCCGTTCTGGGCTATAGGCAGAGTTAGCAACCCTCCGCCAGCCGCGATCAGAAGGGCAAATCCCAGGAGGAGAATGGTGGTGGTCCCGAACAGAGGCTTGTTCTGCTTGGGCGGCTCTATCTCGGCGACAGTGGGAGAAAGCTCGCGCCGTCTTCGTAGCCGGATTATGTTGTCGATCGGCCTCCGCCGGGGTCTAAATGCCATGTTCAGGACCTATCGGCAGGGTTGCCAACTGTACGTCGTCACCTATCGGGGCGAAGAATGGAAATCGGCAATATAAAAAGGCGATCGGCATCTGACTAAAGTGGGAAATCCATTAAAAGACGTGTGAAAAACGCGCAGGAAGACGTGAGGGGAATGGCCTTTGACCAAAATTTTTACGGTCAGGTCCGCATCCTGAACTGCAATTTCTAGAAGAATTTATGGAGCAGTTCGAATTTTAGGATTCGCCAATTCTTGTGTCAATGAACCAAGTGGGTCTATTCCGCTGAAAACCGTATTCCGGTTTCATTTGGTTTCGTGACTAGAACAGCTTGTATGCTAATATGATTGGCACGAGAAACGTCGGCGCAAAGATGGAATCCGCCGCCGCCTAAACTTGAGGTGACTCTACATGACCAGCAGTCCCCGGCAGGTCGAACTTGCTTTCGACCCCGCTGCAATCGACCGCAAATGGCAGGCGCGTTGGGAAAAAGACGGCCTGCATAAAGTATCCGACGACGATCCCCGTCCCAAATGGTACGAAATGACCATGTACCCGTACCCCTCGGGCGACCTTCACATAGGCCACTGGTACGCCATGGCCCCGGCCGACAGCCACGCCCGTTTCCGGCGGATGCAGGGCTACAACGTGCTTCATCCCATCGGCTTCGACGCCTTTGGCCTGCCTGCCGAGAACGCCGCCATCAGCCGTGGCATCCATCCTTATGAATGGACCATCAGCAACATCGAGAACATGCGCCGCCAGCTTCGTTCACTGGGCGCCATCTACGACTGGGACCGGGAGGTGATCACCTGCCAGCCGGAGTACTACCGCTGGAACCAGTGGTTCTTCCTGAAATTCTTCGAAAAAGGCCTGGCTTACCGGGCTAAAGCGCCCGTCGTCTGGTGCCCGTCCTGCCAGACGGTCCTGGCCAATGAGCAGGTCATAAACGGCGCCTGTGAGCGTTGCGGCACGGAGATCACCCGCCGAGACCTGGAACAATGGTTCTTCAAGATCACCGAGTACGCCGACCGGCTCCTCGATTTTGGCGGACTAAAAGAATGGCCAGACAAGATCCTTACCATGCAAGAGAACTGGATCGGCCGCAGCGAAGGTGTTCAGATTTCTTTCGATATCTCCGAAGCCGGTCTGGATGAGAAAGAGATAAGCACCTTCACTACGCGCATCGACACCATATTCGGTGTGACTTTCATCGTCTTGGCTCCCGAGCATCCATTGGCGCCCGGGTTGACCACAGACCAGAACCGGCAAGCCGTGGACGAATACATCGCTCAGGCCCGCCGGACCTCTGAGATCGACCGGCTTTCGGTCGAAAAAGAGAAGACTGGAGTATTCACTGGCAGTTATGCGGTCAACCGTCTGAACGGCGAACGGGCGCCGGTCTACATAGGCGACTACGTGCTCACGACTTACGGCACAGGTGCTGTGATGGGCGTTCCGGCCCATGACTCCCGCGACTACATCTTTGCCAGGAAATACAAGCTGCCCATCCGCACGGTCATTGCTCCCATCGAATGGGACGGCAAAGATCTACCCGACGCCTACCTGGGCGACGGTTTCATGACCAATTCCGGCGCCTACGACGGCATGACCAACGAAGAAGGAAAGACGGCAATCGCCGTTGACTTAGAGAAGAAAGGTTGGGGAAGCAGGACCGTCTCTTACCGCATGCGTGACTGGCTGATCTCACGACAACGGTATTGGGGTACACCCATCCCCATGGT
Source organism: SAR202 cluster bacterium (assembly GCA_009392075.1). The sequence continues at coordinate 277 of VFHG01000076.1, read as the reverse complement.
CTACTGCGACGCCTGTGGTGTGGTGCCCGTTCCTGAAGCTGACTTGCCCGTACTTCTGCCCCAGGATGCCGACTTCACTCCCACCGGTGAGTCGCCGTTAGTGGCCAACGCTGAATTTTTGAATACCAAGTGCCCCAAGTGCGGCGCGGATGCCCGCCGCGAGACCGACACCATGGATACGTTCATGGATTCCTCTTGGTACATGATGCGCTACCTGGACCCCCACAACGACGACGACCCGGCCGATCCACAACTGCTCAAACGGTGGATGACAGTC
>VFHG01000075.1 GCA_009392075.1 SAR202 cluster bacterium | reverse complement strand
AGATTATCCGCTAGCCGATGACCTCTTTGAACTGCTGGACGGCATTGATGTGGTCTTGAGGAGAGCCGAGGCCGGCCCGCATGGTGTTGAAAGACACGTGGGTTGCGCCCATCGCTTGCCACTCGGCCGCCTGCTGCTGCCAAAACTCGGGGTTGCCGTCCGCCAGGTTTATCCGGGGTTCCATTCCGATATCAGCGCCGTCGCGCCCAACCTCGCTCGCGAACACCATCAGTCGCTCCACGGTGGCCTTGGCATCGTCCCCAGGCTGCATCTGAGGGAACCAACCGTCGGCTAGCCGGGCTACGCGGCGGAGCACCCTGTCGGTAGGAACAGGGTTGGCCCTCGCGCCGGCGCCCATCCAGATTGGAATCGGACGCTGGACCGGCTGAGGGTTGACGCCTGCGTAGTCAACCTTGTGGTACTTGCCCTCAAATCCGACCACGTCTTTGGTCCAAAACTCCCTTAGAAGTTCAATCTGCTCAGCGTAGCGGCTGCCCCGGTTTCCAAACTCTTGGTTAAGCGCTTCGTACTCTACGTGGTTCCAGCCTACTCCAACGCCCAGCCGTAGGCGTCCTCCGGTCAGCAGATCTACTTCAGCGGCCTGCTTGGCCACCAGGGCCGTCTGCCGCTGGCCCAAGATCAAGACCGCGGTCACCAGTTCGAGCGTTGTGGTTACGCCGGCCAGGTAGCCAAAAAGCACGAATGGCTCGTGAAACATGGACTCAGAGGTGTAGCTGCCCTGCCAGTTGTCATGGTGACTAGTGTCCGCGCCCAGGACATGGTCATAGACCATCATGTGGGAAAACCCCAGCCCTTCAACGGCCTGCACGTAGTCGCGGACTGCAACCGGATCGGCGCCGATCTCGGTTTGGGGAAAGACTACCCCTGTTTTCATGCCATATCTCCGTCGATCAGGTGACTGACTAGTCGTTGGCTGCTGAGGGCATGCCGGACGCTGCTTGGCCTTTTTCCTTGGCCCGGAAGTGGGGAATCACATGCTTCCCGAACATGGTCAGGGTATTCATCACTTCCTCGTGACTAGCAGGTCCGATGGCTGAGAGCAGGAAGACCTGCTCTACTCCCATCGCCTCGTACTTCTCGAAGAACTCGATGCACTGCTCAGGCGTACCGACGCAGAAGGAAGTGCCCTTCTTGACGATCTCGCTGGCGGTGGCCTCTCCTGGATGTGGACCGGCTGCCAGCTTCATGTCCCGCTCGTAATACCCTTGGTAGTCAGGTGGCACGGTGGCCGGGTCGACGCCCTGCCAGACCAGACGGGCCCGTTCCCGCTGCTGGTCCATGTACCAACCGATCAACTCCGTGCCCCGGCCCTCAATCTCCTTGGGGTCTTCGTGGCAGAAGCCTGCGGTCATCAGCGCATTTTGAATGTTGGGCGCTACTCCAGTGGGATTCGCGGCTTTTAGCGCTTGTTGGTAGAGCTGAAGGACGTCGCCTACCTTATCCGGGCCACCTTCGCTGCCGACCAGGGCGCCCAGGCCCAACTCGGCGGCGGTGCGGGTGGTGGCTTCACTAGAACAAGCTGACCAGAGTGGCGGGTGGGGTTTTTGGATGGGCTTGGGAAGCGCCTCACGAGGCGGGATCTGGTAGTACTTGCCCTCGTGAGAGACAACTTCCTCGGTCCATATCTTAGGCAGGACTTGAGCAAACTCCTCCCACATACCCCGCGTGTCTTCCAGTTTGGTCCCATAGGGCGTGAGCTGGTATGGATACCCGGTGCGGCCCAGGCCCACGTCCACACGGCCGTTGCTGAGGATGTCTAGAGTGGACATGCGGGCGGCGGTGTGCAGCGGGTGGTGTATCGGCGCCAAGACCACGCCTACGCCCAACCGGATGCGTGACGTTCGCTGGCTGACTGCCGCTAAAGTCAGATCGGGAGCGCTATTATGCGACCAGACCGGCCTGAAATGGTGTTCCGAGAACCAGACGCTGTCGTAGCCCATCTCCTCGGCGTACTCAATCTGGTCCAGGGCTTCCCAGATTCGCTTGGATTCGCTGTCTTCGTCCCACGGCTTGGGGACTTGAATCTGGTAGAACAATCCAAATTTCATGTACTCCTCGTGGTGGCCACTCCAGCCTCTAATTCCAGGTTGTGGCTTTAGATTCGATGAGTTCTGGTGGACACCATTATAGAGAGTGCGTTAAGACCGTCAATGCCATGCCTGCTCTGTTCTTGGGCGTGATGGAAAGATCAGGCAGCGAGGAGAAGCTATCCCAACGCCGGTGTTCTTGTTTAATTCCGCCGCTTGGAGCACTCTACATCAGAATCGAAAGCGCCCAGGAACCAGGGGCCGCTGACCGGAGAATTATCACCCAATGAGCATCATGACCTTTGGCGACAGGATCGGAAAGGAAGGCGTGTTACGGATCGGCGCCTCGGCGTTGATCTTCGACGACTCAAGAGAGAAGGTCCTGATGACTCAGCGGGAGGACAACAGCCGTTGGTGCCTGCCCGGAGGCGGGATGGATCCTGGGGAGAGCGCCGCGGAGACCTGCGTCCGAGAAGTCCTTGAGGAGACTGGCTTAGTAGTGCGTGTGACCAGGCTTGTTGGCATCTACACCACCCCGGACATACTCATCGAATTTCGCGATGGAAACAAGATTCAGCCTGTCGCATTCAGTTTCGAGGCTGAGATCACGGGCGGTGCACTGGGCTTGAGCGAGGAGACCATCGACTTTGGATGGTACACGGTGGCCGAGATTGAAGCCATGGACACTTTGGAGCACCACCTAACCCGCATCCACGATGCTGTAAAGAATCTACCGGAAGCGGTTTTTCAGTAACCGTGCTTAGGATTCTGGGGTTTGTTTTCAAGTTGTTATGGCGAGTCTTGCGGCTGATCATGTGGCTGGTTGCGATCATCCTGAGCCTGACCATAGGCTTTGCCTGGCGGCAGACCCTGGGCCGGTCCAACGTCTACGTCAGGCGTGATTGGAACGACCGTGGACTAGGGCGGGTGCGGTGGGCCGACCTCCATGCTCCTCGGTGGGACACGATCTCCGGAGGCGCCAATGTGGAGAACCCGCTACCTTTACTTCACGCCTACGTTTGGTGTGATAAAGTTCGGGGCAATATCGGTCATTCCTGCGCTCATGGGCCCGGTCCCCACAACATCAAGGTCTGCATGTTGCGGGACGATAACAGCCGCCGGATCTGGCGGCGTTTGTTGGACCTAGCAGGCCCGGACCGGAGACTGGAACTTAGCTGACCTGATCCTGGGCCAACCAATTCTGGGGAGAAGTTAGATTGCGGATAGCGATATTCGGCGCCGGAGGCATCGGCGGTTATCTGGGCGGGCGGTTGTCCCAGGCAGGAGAGGAAGTGGTGCTCATCGCCCGCGGTGAACACTTGGCCGCCATCCGGGAGCATGGACTCCGGGTCGATAGCATCAAGGGCGATTTCGTGGCGACCCCGGCGCTGGCCACCGACAACCCCTCCGAGGCTGGGATCGTCGATGCAGTCATCTTGGGGGTTAAGGCTTGGCAGGTGATAGACGCGGCCAAGGCCATGCGCCCAATGATCGGCCCCAACACATTTGTGGTGCCCATGCAGAACGGTGTGGAAGCCCCCGTTCAATTGGCGTCCGTGCTGGGAGAAAAGGCCGTGGTGATCGGACTGGGCGGGCTGATCAGCTACATCGTCGGTCCTGGCCACATCCTTCACGCCGGTAGCGAGCCCTTCGTTTCCTTCGGCGAGTCTGACGATTCGCCTAGCGATCGGACTCAGCGATTGTTGGAGGCTTTCCAGAACGCCGGTGTCACGGCCAATATTCCCGCCAACGTAAACCAGGCGCTGTGGGGGAAACTGGCGTTTATGGCCGCCAACAGCGGGGTGGGCGCCATAACCCGTGTGCCGGTAGGGCAATGGCGCAGCGTGGCCGGGTCGTGGGAGATGGCCCAGCAGGTGGTTAAGGAAGTATTAGTCGTAGCTCACGCTAAAGGCATCAACATGCCCGTTGATGCTCTTCCCGCGACCATAGCTAGGCTGGAATCGTCGCCTCCCAGCGGGACTTCGTCCATGCAGCGGGACCTGATGGAGGGAAGGCCGTCCGAGTTGGAAGTCCAAAATGGGGGCGTAGTGCGGCTGGGACTGGAAGCCGGCGTGCCCACTCCGGTGAACTCTTTCATCTACGACAGCCTGCTCCCGCAAGAGATGAAGGCGCGGGACGAATTTCCCGCCGCGGAAGATGAGTGATCCATGGCAATAACCGTCACATTGGCTTTCTCGGTAGTGCCCGAACGGGTTGAAGAGTTCAAAACTTTACTCAAGGGACTGTTGCCCGACACCAGGGCCTATGATGGCTGCCAGAGCGTTGATGTGTACCAGGACCAAGGCGATTCTGGGCTCATCTATCTGGTGGAAGACTGGGAATCCAAGGCGCATCAACAGCGGTACCAGGCTTGGCGGGACGAAACGGGCATAGCCGAGACAGTGGGACCGTTCCTAGCTGGTGAGCCAAGATTCAATTACTTCGAAAAACAGGATATCTAGCGGTCATAAACCGGGTGGGCCACAGACTCGTAAAAAAAGACCACGATTCATAATTTGGGGTCCTTTTTATTGCCAGTGCCAGTGCCGAGGCGGCATCTCGTGCGATGGAAGGACGCGTATCTGCAGCGCGGGAATCATGAAAGCCCGGTCGCAACTACGGCATCGCCATCTGCCGAACGGGTGAAACCCTTCTGTGCGGTCTATCTCGGTGCTCCGACACCTGGCGCACGCCTTCACTTCATAAGGGACTTCGTTGACAGTTCCCTCGGGATTTTCATCCGGTTGAGAGGGTGCGCTCATGTTCGCTGCTCTCGTTTTCCTGTCTCTAGGGAAGAGGCATGGATATGCTGACAGAGGGCACTGGGAATCGGGTCTTGTGGCCTTCTCCGGTCAAATCCTCCCACAGCCGCAGGTCGTTTGGGCCAAAGCTGTGGATAGTGCCGTCGCCCATCTGGATATCGATCTGCCCGCTGAGCATGCTCATCCAGCGGCGGCGGGGAGCGGGGTGGAACTCTGAGAACTCCGTGGGCTCGTTGATCTGGATAGCGCAGTCAGTACAGGTCTTAAGAGACTCCAGGATGGGGTCACCGATCTGAAGTTCTTCCATGACGCTTTTGCCGTCGTCCCCGGTGTACATCCGGAAGATGCCCATACTTAAGGTCTCCTAACTTTATCGTGTGAGTCGCGATTCCGCGTCTATGGTAATTTATCTCGCCCATTTGGTCGATTGTAGTTGATCGGGTTCGCGGGAACTTCAGTCCGTCTGCCGGAAATGGTCGCGTTGGGTCTTGCCGGTGTAGGCAGTGCGGAAGCGACCGCGGCGTTGGAGTTCAGGCACGATCAGGTCTACGAACTCTTCGATGGCGCCTGGGCAATAGATGGGCGTCAGCATGAACCCGTCGCCGCCGACCTCATCGAAGAACGCCTCCAATTGGTCGGCGACGCTCTGCGGCGTGCCCACGAATTGAGGCAGGCCCACGCTCTCGCCGTGGCGTTGGGCAACTTCACTGACGGTCATCGACTCCCCGTTCTCTTTCTGGTAGACCCGGCGAGAGCGTTGGAGTTCAGGCTCGGTCCTGCTCATCATGTAGTCGTCGGGCGACAGCTTGGAGAGGTCGAAATTGAGGTGGCCCGACAGGATTGCCATGCCGCCCTCCAGCGGCACCAGGCTGTTGTGCTCTTCCTGCTTCTCCAACGCCTCCGCCTCGCTGGAGCCGATGATCGGTTGAGCGCCGAAAAGGATGGCGCAGTGGTCTGGATCCCGTCCCAGTTCGGCTACTTTATTCTTGACTTCGGCATAATATGTGGCCGCATCAGTTGCGCGGGGGTAAATCGCAAAAACAGCGTCAGCGTATTTCGCGGCCAGTTCGATGCCTTTTGGCGACCTCCCAGCCTGGATCAAGGCCGGGCCGTTCTGCGGTGAGCGGACCACGTTCAAAGGACCACGTGAACTATAGAATTTGCCTTCGTATTCGATCCGCCGGACCTTTGACGCATCGGTGAAGACCGCGTTCTCCCGGTCCATCACCACGGCGTCTTCGTCCCAGCTATTCCACAGCTCCTGGCAGACTTCGATGAACTCGTGGGCTTTCTCATAGCGCAGTTCGGGTGGGTCGAGGCTTGTCTGGCCATAGTTGGAGGCTTGGTTCTGGTTCAGCGATGTGACGACGTTCCAGGCTGCCCGTCCTCCGGTCAGATGGTCCAACGTGGCCCAGAGACGGGCTGCGTAAAAGGGGTGTTGGTAGCTGGTGGAGAACGTAGCCCCTAGCCCAACATGGCTGGTCTCGGCGGCCATCATAGTGAGCAACGGAATGGGATCGTGCTCCGGGGCCTGTGTTGCGTAACGCAGCGCCGGCTCTAAGGACCCCTTGAAGGAGTCTGAGATATAGTTCAAGTCGGCGAAGAACACGGTGTCGAAAAGTCCGCGCTCGCAGACCTGGGCAATATGTTGGTAGAGTTTGGGGTCCCGCCAACTGTCGTCAGGCCAATCAGTCCGAGGATGACGCCACATTGCCAGACTGTGGTACGTTGGCCCGTGCACCAGAAATTGGGCGAGGTGGAACTTCTTTTTTTGGGTATTCACTCTGGCGCACTTAGCTTAAAGCCCGACTGGGGTCTCGAAGTGGAAAATCGAGTGACGAAGAAAGGACGATTGCGGCCGACCAGGGACTAACGAGACTGGTTTTCAGCTCTCAATACCGACCGAGGCCAGGGCCTTGTTGATTCGGTCGGTGAGATTTGGGATGTTGAACAGCTTGGTCACGTAATCAAAAACGCCCTGATCAATTCCGGCGGCAATATCGTGTTGCTGTCCCTTTGCGGACAACATGATCACCGGGATCTTGTTGGTGGGACCCTTGCGGAATTACTGTTGCATTAATTCCCATCGTATTTTCCTAAATGTCGGGAATGGTTATCCCGATTTGTTCCACCGCG
>VFHG01000074.1 GCA_009392075.1 SAR202 cluster bacterium | reverse complement strand
CGTAGCCATGCCACTTGAGTCCACCCCGCTGGCTGAGGCTGAGGTGGCTATCGATGAAACCCCCGTATCGGTCCCGCTTGAGGCCATCACAGACGAGCCGGTAGCGCCAGTTGTGGAATCCGAGGCCGAAGTTCTGGTTCCGGAGGCTACGGTTTCTGTTGCTGCGGAAGTGTCTGCTGCTGTTGGCGCTGATAGCGCAGAGGATGAACCGCCGTTCTGATGCTTGAGCAATTTTTGACGGCGATTCACGACTGAGAGACCATCCATTTAGCCCAAAGATTCGGAAACGCTAGCGATTTTCTCTATAGTTTTACGATTTCCTCTAGTATCAGCGACAATATGACGAACACGCCTCTGCCTTTCGCACAAGAAGCACCTAGACCGGTGATTCGCTGACGCTGGAAAACTTGACCACCCTTTAACCCGCTGGTAAACTGCGCGGAACGTTCGCCCCAGGCTGAGGACATGCCTGCAGGCAGCGATTCGGATTTGTTTCCGACACGTCAACCACGCCGGAAGAGACAATGTTTAAATACTATTACGGCAAGTCAGATGAGCCGTTTCCCGTTGGGTCAACTCTAACGTATTTCCAATATCTTGCGCCTCGATCCCCTGCCGAAATTCGTTCGCGCGACGAACACTCCCTCCCCTGCGGCACATAAACCACACCCCCAACCGCATAACCCCAGCATCCCGGCTTCCCCAATATCCGCCAGATTAATGGCGACAAGCAAAATCCGAATCGAGTACCGATATAGAAACTTGCGGTCAAAATTAGGCTGAAAATATCCCTGGACCGCTCTGAACCATCGCAAGCAGTCATCTTGAAAAGATTTTGATCAGAGGAGAAGAATAATGAGAACAGTATTGAGGTCAAAGATTCATCGTGCCTGGGTAACCGACGCCAACCCAGACTACGTGGGCAGTATCTTGATCGATGAAGATTTGATGGACAAGATTGACCTTTGGAACTTTGAGAAGGTGCTTGTCTGCGACGTCACTAACGGCAACCGCTTTGAGACCTATGCAATCGCCGGCGAACGGGGTTCCGGAGTGTGTTCGGTCCAGGGGGCGGCTGCTCGCCTTAGCTCCAAGGGCAACTGCCTGATCATCATGTCATTTGAAACCACCGATGAGCCGATTGACCCGAAGATGATCCTCGTTGACGAGGAAAACCGGTTCGTCGAGTACTTGGAGGGTGCGAAGAATGTCCAGCAGGTTCACTGAACAAGAAACTGAAAGTTATTACGATTCAGAGGACGCCATCTACCGTTCTTTCTGGGACGAAGATGGCAGTGTCCACTGGGGCGTATTTGACGAGAGCACCGGCGACGATTTCCTGAAGGCCTGTGCCAATCTGAACGACATGATGGTGTCCAAGGGTCGCATCGACTCTTCTTCCAAGGTATTGGACCTCGGTTGTGGCAACGGCACCACCGCCATCTGGCTCAGCGAGAACCAGGACTGCCATGTCACTGGCGTTGATCTAAGCGGCGTTAGAGTCCAGAACGCCCAGGGAAAAATGGCTACTTTAGAACAGTCAGCCCAGGAAAAGTTGGCTTTTGAGAAGGCGTCAGCCACCGAGCTACCCTTCGCTGAAGGAACTTTCTCCCACCTGTGGAGTCAAGCGGTCATCTACCACGTCCCGGATAAAGAGTCCGCGCTGAGCGAGGCTTACCGGGTCTTGGAAAAAGGCGGGATCATGGTCTTTGACGACCTGATTAAACCCCAGCCCAACATAAGCCCCGCCGCCAAGGAATTCGTCTACGACCGGCTTCTTTACGACACGCCTTACAGCTTCGAGTCCTACCAGGATGCCCTGGAATCCATTGGATTCACCATCGTTGAAGCCCATGACCTGTCGCCTCACCTGAAGAACAGCTATCTCAGGCTGTCCGAACGGACTCCTATGGACGACGGCGACCACGCGGAACACTACGCTTGGTTGAGCAACGCCTACCGAGAGACCGCCAAAGCGGTGGATAACCAGGAAATGGGCTGGGGCCTGTTCGTCTGCCAGAAATAACCTGGAAATAGCGTCAATAACGGCCCTGCTCAGCAGGGCCGTTTGGTTGCCGCCTCAAGCACTCACTAGGAGAGTCACCTCATGCAAGAAAGCCACAATAGAGTCCAATGGGTCTATGACGCCACCAACGACAAAGAGTTGGAAGGCCGGTACGACCAGTGGGCTGCGGATTACGACAGCGACCTAGCCGCGGAATTCGCCTGGAACGCTCCCCAAAACGCCACTGCGGTGTTCGTAAAACATGTGGATAAGTCGGCCCATATATTGGACGCCGGCGCCGGGACTGGCCTGGTAGGGGAATGCCTCGCTGGGGTGGGTTACAAAGACTTGGTGGCTATGGACCTGTCCCAGGGTATGCTCGATGAGGCCAAGAGCAAGAACCTCTACAACGCGTTCCACCAGATGGCCTTAGGGGGAACTCTGGATTTCGTCACCGACGAGTTTGATGCGGTGATCAGCGTAGGGGTCTTCACCCAGGGACACGCTCCCGCAAATTCGTTCGACGAGTTGGCACGTATCACCAAGCCGGGCGGGCTGATCGTGTTCAGCCTCAGAGTGGACACTTACGAGTCGGGCGGGTTCCAGCAGCAGCAGACCGGCATGGAAGACTCCGGGGTGTGGGAGCTTGCGGAGATGACCGAAGAGTACCAGCCCATGGCCAAGGGAGAGCCCGAGGTCTGGCATCGGATCTGGGCCTACCGCGTCAAATGACGGCTCCTCCCTCGCCCGCGCGTTATCTATTCTTCAGATAAAAAGTCGCCGATTACCTGCGCCAATTCCTGAGGCTTATGGTAGCCAATGTCGTGAATGGTCTCAGGTATCCAGTGGACGCGGCCGTTCTTGAGGCCCTTTTCCGCGGCCTCGACCATCCGGCGGCGGACCTCGGCGAATTCCGTCCCGGCTCTTTCCGGGGTCGGCCCGGCCGGCACTATCAACGTTGGGCAAAGAATCCTGGGCATGGTTACTGATGCCGGTTCGTCCCACATCGCCCGGATCGTCTGTGCATGATTCTCCGGGCGCAAGATGTCTTGAATCTGCCCGTCTTCATCTTCATAGACCATGGTCTGGACGATTCGTTCGACCTCCTCATTCCAGATCGCGCCTAATTGATTGCGGAGCCGCTCCAAGAATTCTTCGCGGTTGCCGGTCACGTCCCTAGGCCGGACCCGTTGTGAGAACGCTTCCCAAGACGCCCCAGGGAAGAGTCGTCCGTCCAGAAAGCCGCCGTCAATCATGATTAGCCGGCTCACTCTGTCGGGGAAATTAGCCGCGAAATTAGTGGCTACGTTACCGCCCCAGGAGTGACCCATCACTGCTACTTGGTCCAGTCCGATGTGGGCCAGCAGACCAACCAAGTCTTCAGACAAAGTTTTCCAATCGTAGCCGGACGGGGCTGCAGTGGTCTGCCCGTGCCCGCGCTGGTCGGGGGCATAGATGTGGAAGCGATCTCGGAGCAATGGCGCAACGATGTCGTACCAATGGGCAGATGACGCCAGGCCGTGGAGCGCCAAGAGAGGTTTTCCTTCTCCGCCCCAGTCCAGATACCGGACCTTGAGATCGCCGATGTCAGCCCAAAGTTCTTCAGGTGGAGACCCTGCTGCGCGGCCGTCTACCAAATCGCTACCTCCCACGCGGTTGTCATTGGTTGCGAGCTAGTATAGCAACCGGTGCGATTCGTTGATATCTCCCTCATTTTGCTGATTCCGGGTTCTCGCCCAACTCCATCTGCAGCAGCCGGGCTTTGACCCCAAGCCCGCCGCCACCGTACCCGCCAAGCCCGCCGTCGCTGGCAATCACCCGGTGGCATGGAATTATCAGCGAGAACCGGTTGCGGGCCATGGCTTGCCCGGCGGCCCTCATGGCCAGTGGGCTGCCAGCCTCAGCAGCCAACCAGGCGTAACTCCTAGTCTCGCCGGCGGGGATGCTCCGGCAGGCGTTCCACGCCGCGCTGAAGAAGGGGGTTATCCCGGAGAAATCCAGACCGATTTCGTCCAGCGCCGTCCTGTCCCCTGCGGCGTAGCGGTGCAGACATTCCACCACCTTGGTGAACGCGTCGGGGTCGTCTTCCGCGCCGTCTAGGTCCATACCCATGTCTTCAATCGCCTCTTGGGGCGTGGGCTTCAAAGAGGCGCGTTTCAACCCGTTTTCTCCTCCGAGTAGGACCATCCAGCCCATGGGTAATTCGACCAAATGATATCTATCTCCGTTCAACGGACCCTCCAGGTATTTATCTCGGTCACCAGATCCTCCGTCTAAACACGGTCCACACCATTCGCAACCGCAGCCGTTGCCACGCTACTGCCAATAGGCGGCTCTCGCTGGCGGTGGTTCGCCTGTTTCCATACTGGTTGCGGACATAGGAACCGACGATTATCGACACCGGGGTCTTATGGGCCGGTAGGGCCTGTTGCAACCGGTCTCCGAACTGATACGGAGTCTGAAACTCCGACGGCCCCATTAAGGCTAAGTTTGCCATAGTCGTGAGGCGCCTAAAAGCAGTCCTCGGGTCTTTGGGCGCCGCAAGGAACTTTCTCCAAATCAATAGGGTAGTGCCGCCCACAGCAGCCAGTCCGGCCAGCACGCTTACGACCCATGGCCAGGTTCCGATGATTGATTTATCGTCACTTTGTTCGAAGTTGAAACCTAATGTCGACCCCGTTTCTTGCGGATTCGAGCAGTCTTCCAAACCGTTAAAACACTCTTCGTCTAAGGGATCTATGTCGGCCTCGCTATCCTGTTGTACCTCTAATGGTTCCACCCCTGGCTGGTAGACGCTGGGCAACGCTTCCCCGGGAGTTGGTTCAAAAGGAATCCAGCCAAACCCAGGGAAATAGACCTCAACCCAGGCATGGCTGTGGCTGTCGGTGACCGCGAAGACATCTTGGTCTCCGATTCGGTCTCCGGTCGTATAACCTACCGCCAGCCTAGCTGGGACCCCCACGGTCCGAAGCAAAACCGACATGCTAGAGCCGAAATACTCGCTGTATCCTTCTTTGAGGGTGAACAGGAAATGGTCCACCCCATCTTTGTCGAAGGGCGGTGGCTCCACTCTGAGATTGTAAGGGTAGTTCCCCCTCAGGTAATTCTCGATCGCTTTGGCTTTGCCGTAGGGGGATTCGATCGAGCCAACAACGTTGGCGGCCAATGAGCGTACCCGCAAAGGGAGGTCCTGGGGTAACTGGAGGTACCGTTCGGAGACCCAAGCTGGGTATTCTGAACTGGCGGCCCGCAGCTCGTCCGGACCAGCCAATGAGATCGCCGAGGTAACTTCGTAGGGATCCCCGGTCTTGAATTTGCCTTTGGGACTGGAGACCGATAGCACCTCAGGTATTACGGGAAGGGCTTCTATGAACTGGACCCGCGTCGCCAGGCCGGCTTCCCTTTCTACTTCATTCAAACGGAATTGGGGCGGAAGGGAAAGCGCCAGGTCCTGATCGCTGACAAGACCGCCGTGCACCTCGAGTGTGAGGCGCAGCCTGTCTCCCACATCCGCCAAATAATCAGGCAAAGCCCCGCCATCCTTCAGCGTGCCTAGGTCAACCGTGAAGACCGGTGGGGCCTGAGTTTCTATCATGACATCACGGTCCACAAAGCGTACCTGGTCGCCCGAGAACAGTTTTTTCGACGCGTATAGAGGTGTAACTGTATAGCTCACCTCTATACGCAGCTGATCGACACCCCTCTGAGTAAACTCAGGGGTGTACCCCAGTGGCTCAGTCACCGTGTGGTCCGAAAGCCAACCTTTACCGTTGTAGGTGCTATAGGTCCGCGCCTTCCAGTACATCTCCGTAGGTGAGTCTACCCATAAGACCTGAGTTGTGGTTGGGTAGATACTCCCTTGCAGCGCCATCACGTTGCCCCAGATTCGAAACCCGATGGGCCGGCGGGCTGGAAGGCCGGCGAAAAGCCGGTTGAAGTCATCCTCCATGTTCTTCAGTGGATTGCGCATGTACTCGTAGCCGTCATTCGCCGCGCCCCATTTGGGCGCCATCGGCAGCATGAATGCCACTACGATCACAAACACTGTGATGGCAAGGCTGTCGGTCAACGAAAGTCCATTCAGGTGGTCGTCCACCTTGACCTCACGCCTTTCCCACTCGTGTTTTCGTCGTATTGCCTGGACCCGAGCAATCAAAAGCAAAGCGGTGAACAGATAGAAGGCCAGGTGGACCGCCGTGTTAGGCGGGAGAAAGGTTAGGTTGGACAACAAACCTACTCCGCCCAAGATGAATACTCCCCAGAAGTTTCTGTAGCGAAGGAACAGCCAGGCGCCCAAGAACCCGGTCAACCAGGTCGCCGTCATCAGCGCGAAGGAAAATGGGAGGGCGTCGATGCTGATATTTCCGGTACGTGCGGCGTCTAACCAGAGGTCCAATCGTCTTACAACCTCATCGGCCCCTTCCACGGGTGCGCCGTTAATTGTGAAGGATGACAGCTGCCACAGAATGATTGCCAGGCCAGCCGCCAGGCCCACGGGGACCAGCGCCAACGACCAGATTGGTATTCGGTACAGAATCAGTCCGGTCAGCATAGCGATGAAGAGCAGCTTTACAAGATTGGGCGACGGCACCCAATTCGCCTGCTCCACCGATAGGACAACAGTCACCAGGTTGAGGACCAGGAGCAGGGCGGCGATCCAGCCTTCGTTAGGTCGCATTGTGCGTTCGACCCAGGCGATGCTATCCCCGATAAAATCGGTGTCCCAGCCCTGTTGGATGGGTTTGTTGGGGCTCAGAGTTTCGGAGGTCATTCAACGCCTTCAGCCACGCCGGCGGTCCAACTCCTTGGTATCTCGTGGACCGGCACCTGCAGGGCTTCGTTCAGGCTGTCGCCTTGGCGCACCATGTAAACCGGGATCAGATTGGCGCTAAGCGCTTCCAAAGGCACGGACATGTTCGTCGGAGACCCAAAACTGGAGCGGTCTACCAACACCACCGAGACTTCAACACCCTGGCGGCGGAGGGCGTTCAGGGAAGCCACCCACTGGGTTTCCACAGAAGAGGTGACCAGCGTCAGCGCGTTATATTGGTTCAGATGTGGCCGGACAGCGTAGATGAACTCTTGAAGAGGGCGGTGGCCGAAGGCGCGCACCTCCGAGAGGGTTTCCATGAGGCGGCCGCGCTGTTCGGGGCTGCTGTCCGGCCGGTAGATGTGGTCTTGGTCCCCGTTGGTCGCCAATCCAACCGGCATCGACTGTTCCATAAGCCGGTCCACGATGGAGGCGGCAACCGTTACTGACAACTCCTCGGTGTTGTTGATCTCGTCCAGGTCTACGCCGTAGTGAGAAAGCTGGAACATATCCAGCATCACCCACGCCTCCGCCGACAGTCCCATGTCAAATTCCTTGACCATTAACTCATTCATGCGCGCCGTATAGGGCCAATGAATCCGGCGCATGCTGTCGCCCTCGACATAGGAGCGGATCGACGATACATCGGTGGTGATCTGCTCCCAGTGTTTCGTTGCCCGGCTGTCGCTGGGCAGCCCGGCGAACCGGGCGTCCAAGTCGGGCAATGCTTCGACGGCTGGGAAAACGATATAAGGATGTGGGTCCAAGAAGTCCCGGCGCAATCGGAACACCCCGAATGGGTCTTGGCTGACCAGCCTGACCTGTCCCGACCGGAATACTCCTCTCTTTGCCAGGTAGGTCCGGATACGCCAGCTCCGCACCTGCTCGCGGACCAGCGCCAGTCCCCGGCCGCTGGTGTTTGCCGATGGACCGGTGGCCTCCGCAACCTCCAGCCAGGACTTGGGCATCCGCGTGTGGTTTACGATCGATACCTGGCCTGCAAGATAGCCGCCCACCTGTCCCCGGTTGGCGTCCCGTGTCACTCTGAGGTCGATGCCGCGAAGATTGAGCCAAGCCCACACGAACCCGATGACCGTAACCAGCAATAAAACGTATAGGAACCTGAAGAAGAAATCGAACCCGGTGCCCAATGCGTAGAAACCAACCACGATGAGCAGCAAGACCATGCCGATGAAACGTCTATTCATCGCTAGTCCTCAGACAATGGGCCACCGGGCATGATGAATAGGGGGTTCCGAGGATCATGGAATATATCAGCGCGGTAAACCGCTACCGGCTGGCGCCGGGCACGGCCACGGACTCGAGAAGCCCGTCGATAACTTGCCCCGTATGCAGGCCCCGCATCCGGGCCGCCGGCGATAGGATCAGCCGATGAGCGAGTACAGCGTAGGCCAGCTCTTTCACATCGTCCGGAATCACGTAGTCGCGGTCCCGTAATATGGCCATCCCACGCACTGCCCGGAACATGCCAAGTGAGGCCCGGGGGGATGCCCCAAGAGAGACGTCCTCATGGTTCCGGGTTGCCTCGATCAGGCCCACGATGTACTCGCGTACAGCCGTGTCCACGTAGACGTTCTTGGCAGCCTCTTGGAGCTTGATCACGTCTTCCGGAGAGGCTACGGCTTCCAATTCGTCTATGGGGTGGGTCTTTTCCTGTTGCTCGATGACGGAAAGCTCGTCCGTGAAGCTGGGGTAGCCGAGGCTGATTCGCATCAAGAAGCGGTCAAGTTGCGCCTCGGGTAATGGGAATGTCCCTTCGTATTCGATGGGGTTCTGGGTAGCCATCACGATGAAAGGCTGTTCCAGTGGGCGAGTCACCCCGTCAACCGACACCTGCAATTCCTCCATGGCTTCCAGCAATGCAGACTGGGTCTTGGGAGTAGCACGGTTTATTTCATCAACCAGCACGATCTGGGCCATGACCGGTCCGGGCCTGAACTGGAATTCTCTGGTGCTCTGGTTGTAGATTGAGACGCCCACGATGTCGCTGGGCAGGAGGTCGGGCGTGAATTGAATACGCTTGAAGGAGCACCCGATCGAACTCGAGATGCTCTTTGCTAGCATGGTCTTGCCTACGCCGGGGACGTCCTCAATGAGAATGTGGCCCTGGGCAATCACGGCGGCTAACGCCCGTTCAATAACCGGCTGCTTGCCGACGATAACCTTGGAAACGTTGTCCACGATTTCCCGGGCTATGCTTGTGGCCGACTGGGTCTCTTTCAACCGCTTCTCCGATCGCTGTTTGCAGACTGGTTTAAGACTGGCCCCATAGCTGACAGGCAGATTCTACCACAGCAGAAATCGGCAGGCTCAGAAGCCTGTCAGAGGGCCTCAGAGGTCCGGTCTATCGTCCGGAGCGGACGCTCATGTAAGCTGACCTATGTACGGTGTACGGTCCGACCTAGCCATCGGTTCAAATAAATCCGTATGCCGATGCGGCCCGTAAATTCAGTGACACTAAAATTAGACCGGCCCAAGTCTTGCCTCCCGCCGGATGGGCGGGAGC
>VFHG01000073.1 GCA_009392075.1 SAR202 cluster bacterium | reverse complement strand
ATCTGGGCAAAGGTCGTCTCGGTGCCCTGGCCATGGGGTGAAACGCCGGTGTGGACAGTTACGGCTCCGTCTCGGTCCACCATCACTCTGGAGTGCTCGGACAGCGTGATCACCTTGGCCCCGGATCCTTTGACCACGGTGGCCAACCCCACACCGATCAGAACGCCTGAGTCTTGAGATTGCTGACGGGACCGTTCCCGCCAACTATCGTATTCCGAGAGTTCCAGCACCCGGTCAAACACTGCCTCGTAATCCCCGGAATCGTAGATGATTCCGGTTGGTGTTTCGTGGGGGAAGGCGTCTGGCGCGATAAAATTCGTTCTCCTTACTTCCATCGGGTCCAAGCCGAGATCGAGCGCGATCAGGTCGATGGTGCGCTCCATGCAGAAAGCGGCTTCCGGACCTCCCGCGCCTCGATAAGCTCCGGTGGGCGGTTTGTTGGTGACCACACCCTTTACCGAAACACTCATTGCCGGAGTGCGGTATGGGCCGGTCAGCCGGTGGGTAGTCAAGACCGGCACGGTCGGGGTTGATAGAAAGTAATAGGCTCCAAGATCGGCGACGATATCCACCTTGATCCCCAAGATTGTACCGTCGGACATTACCGCTGCCTCCACCTCGATGCCGTGGCCGCGGCCATGGAAAGCCGTCATGTTTTCTTGGCGGTTCTCAACCCATTTGATGGGCCTTCCGAGAAGAATGGAAAGGTAGGGGATGACGATCTCCTCGGGAAATAGCGATGCCTTTTGGCCAAACCCGCCGCCCACATCAGGCGCGATGACTCGTATTGAGCTTTCGGCTCTACCGAGCAGGTGGGCTAGATGCTCACGCACTTCATGGGGATGTTGGGTGGAATCCCAAACTGTGAGCAGGTCTTCGCTGTGCTGATAATCGGCGACCAGACCCCGAGGCTCCATGGGGGCCGGTGCGAGGCGTTGGACCTGGTAGGTCTGCCGCACCACATGTTCGGCTTGGGCGAAAGCGGCATCCAGGTCGCCTCCGGCGCTCAGCGTCCGGAGGGAGATATTGCTTCCCACGTCAGGGTGGACGACCATCGCGCCCTCTTCCATCGCCTCGTAAGGGTCGATCATGGTGGGCAGGACCTTGTAATCCACCACAATCTCTTCCAAAGCATCGGCGGCGGTGTAGGCGTCCTCGGCGATGACGACCGCCACGGCTTGGCCGACGTAACAAACCTTGTCGGACGCGAGGACCGGATGCCTGGGCGGGTTGAACTCGTCGGCGCCGGTATTGGTCCTGGTCGGAATCTCTACGGCCAAGTCCTGTATGTCGGCTGCGGTAAAGACGGCCACCACTCCTGGCATACGACTGGCAGCGGAGACATCGATGGAGCGGATATTGGCGTGGGCATGGAGGCTACGGAGCACAACCGCGTGCAGGAGACCCGGCAGCGTTAAGTCGTCCACGTATGAACCCTGGCCAGTAAGTAATCTGGGGTCTTCGAACCTTTTGACAGGTTGGCCAACAAAGGTCATCTCTGAGCCTCCTCGGACCGAAGATCGTCATCGTTTACACGATGAACACCGCCCGACAGCACCCTCACCACGACGGTTTACATAATAGCATCGATGGGGCACTATGATTGCCAATCGAAAGAGCCAGGCAAACCTGAGGAGGAACGCAGAATGCTTCAAGAAGGAGACACTGCGCCAGATTTTAGCGCCGTGGACCACAACGGCAATGAATTTCGGCTGTCCGATTTCAAGGGAAAGAAGGTCTGGCTATGGTTCTTCTCTTCGCCAGGCGGCGGCAATTGAACCCGCCACAGTCACGGGTACCGTGACAACCATTCTGACTTCGCCGCAAAGAATATCTCGGTCTTTGGCGTCAACGACCAGGGCCAAGAATCTGTCCGAGAATGGGTCGAGCGGGAAAACTTGCCCTTTCCGGTCCTGCTCGACGGCGGTAGGTCCATCGCGATCGCCTTTGGCATGTCGAACCCTGGGGATGAACGGTATCTGGCAAACCCAGCTGAAGGAAGACGCCCAGCGGTGATAGTAGATGAAGAAGGTCTGGTATTAGAGTTGCTTCCGGACCTGGCTACGGTGGATCAGCAGACCGAGATTCTTGCCAACTTGATATGAGACAATACCGGTCTCAACGGCTCAATCAATGTTTATGGGGTGACTCGATATGGCCACGGAAGCAGGACTGAAAAAAGTTAAGGTGTCCGCGATGAACGCGGTCCATGATTTGGCCGTCTTGGTCGCCAGCGACGAAGGGTTGTTCCAAAAAGAAGGGCTAAATGTTGAAGTATTACGCACCCCCGGAACCAGCCAGGTTGGCTCGGACCGGCAGGCCCTTCAAACGGACATATTTGACCGGACGATGGAAGGCATCTACAACGACGGTGGAGTTGACCAGTACCGCATGTGCGAATGGGGTGTGATGAAGCGCACGGTAGAAGCGGTTTCCAACGGGCAGAGGCCGGCGAAGATAGTTGCCCTCGGCGCTGCCATGTCAAAGATGGCGATTATCACCGGCCCGGATAGCCAGATCTATGACCCCGAGCAATTGAAAAATACGGCGGTGGCGGTGAGTCCATTCAATGGCTCGCACTTCACCACACTAAAGATGCTTGAAGGTTTCATCCGCAAAGAGGAGATTCTGACAACCAATGCCGGGACGATGCAGGAGCGCTTCGAGGCCGTAAGAAGGGGAGAAGTGGCCGCCGGAAACTTTTATGAACCTTGGATCAGCGTTTCTCAGAAGCAGGGGTTCAGGATTCTCATGGAATCCCACTCAACCCGCAGTGAAGCGGCCAGTGAGGAACTGGACGGGCCAACTTTGGCTGCCATGTTCCGCGCTGAGACCGTGGCCGCCGAACTGATCAACGCCAACCCAAACAAATACGCCCACTACTTCCTTGATGAGGTCAAAGGTTTACTGGAACCGGACGAGTTCCAAGGATGGCGTTTGCTTTACGGCCCGCCGGTGCCCTACACCCGCGCACGGTTTGATGACACCTATCAATGGATGCTCGGATATCCGGATTTGATCGAGCCGGGTTCTACCTACGAACAGGTAGTGGACAACCGGGCCTGGGAATAACCACCAGAATTCGAACCTAAAGAATGATTAGATAAGGAGCCCTCCATGCCCTGGATCGATGTCATCAAAGAAGACAGCGCTCAAGGTGAACTGAAAGAGGTCTATAAGAAACTGCGGGAACAACGGGCGGGAGAGGCGATCAATCAGGCTCGTAATAACTCCGCCAGCGGGCCACCCATCACGCCGCCGACGCTCCACAGTCTGAACCCAAAAGCCATGTGGCATACCGCAGAGTTGATGTGGGAGATAATGCGCGGTGAGTCTGGACTGACCACGGCCCAGCGAGAGATGATTGCGACGGTAACGTCTTCTACCCTCAACTGCCGGTTTTGAACCGTGGCCCACGCAGAGTATCTGCGTCAGGAAGGCGGGGATGACCTCGAGGTAGAACACATCAAGTCCGACTGGAGACAGATGGACCTCACTGGGGCCGAGCGTGTGATGCTTGAGTGGGTGGAAAAGCTGACGTTGACTCCCTCCTCTTGCGGGCAAGCAGACGTCGACGGGATGCGGTCAGCCGGGTGGAACGATCGGGATGTCTTGGATATCGCCCAGGTTTGTGCTTATTTCAACATGCGGGTGAGAATCGTCGACGGCCTGGGATTGGAAGTTGATGAATGGCAGATTGTCCGCGCCAAGGCTGGGGCAGAGAATGCGGCTAAATTAGCCTCGGAGCGCGGCGTGAAGATGCCTTCCGATCCCTGGAATGTACGCTAACAGAAGAGATCTGCTCTATGGCTAAAACGGAGGTCAGTCATGGCTACTGTCACTGAGATTGCCAGCGGTGTGTACCGCATCAATGTAGTGCTGCCAGACCGGCCCGTTTCCTATAGTTTGTTCCTCGTGGACGACGACAGTCCTACCCTCATCGAAACCAGCTTCTTAGCTGTCTTTGATGAGGTGAAGACGGCAGTTGAATCGGTCGTGGACCTGAAGAAGATCGAGCGGATCGTTGTTCCGCATTTCGAAGGTGATGAATGCGGCGGGCTGAACGATTTCTTGGCCGCCGCTCCCAACGCCGTCGCCGTTTGCAGCCCCATAGGCTCCAGCTCGATACGTGACTTTACCGGCAAAGATCCGCTTGTGATCGCCGACGGTGAGGAGTTAGTCACCGGTTCAAAAAAGCTGAAATTCTTTTTGACGCCGTACGTTCACGCTTGGGACAGCCTATTGGCAGTGGAGGAGACGCAGGGGACGCTCTTCAGCTCGGACCTGTTCATCCAGCCGGGCCACGGAAGGGCATTCACTGATGAAGACCTCTCCGAGCAGATGGTGGACCTATACAAACGGATCGGGTTGATGCCATCCATGGGCCACATCCGCGCCGCCTTGGCGAAGATGAAAGATCTAGACATCAGGACCATCGCCTGCCACCACGGCTCGGTACTGACGGGCAACCTGGAGCCGTACTACCGCGCGATCTGGGAGCAGGACTTCACGGGCCTGCCTGAGATTGCCGCCTACTCCGGCCCAAACCTAATGGATGAATAATTTGTGTACCCCGCTGACCGCTGAAATCTGTTAGCTGTCAGCTAGGTACCCCATGTCTCCCCGAATTCAGCCCGCAGAACCAACTGGCCGGTGAACGTTGACGCGTCTTGCAGGGCAAGATAAACCGCGCTAGGGCCGACAGCTTCGGGTTCAACTCGCTGCTCCCAGTCGCGCTGAGTCCAGGGGATGGCGGCCGAGCCCTCGGTCTTGAGGCCTCCGGGCGAAAGGATGTTCACGGCGATGTTGTGCTCCCGGACTTCGTCGGCCAGGCAGAAGCTAAACATGTGCACCGCAGCCTTGGTGGCGCTGTAGAGCACTCCGCCCCCCTGCGCGTGGTCGTGGCCCATGCGCGAGCCTAGGTTGATGATGCTGCCCCGGCCCTGTTCGATCATCCAAGGCAGGACCGACCGGCTGCACAGGTACGGCCCCCGCAGATTGGCGGCGACGCTCTGGTCCCACTTCTCCGGGTCGATATCCAAGAGCGTTTCGCCCAAAACCATAACCCCCGCGTTGTTCACCAGCACGTCGATCTGGCCGTACATGTCGATAGTCTGGCTCACCATCGCCACGACCTGCTCCTCGTCAGAGACGTCGCAGGTTAGCGCCATGGCCTCACCGCCGGCCTCCCTGATCTGCTCGGCGGTTTCTACCGTCGTCCCCGGCAGGCCAGTCGGCGAGCTGCGGCGGGCGGATACTACGACTTTGGCCCCCTCGGCAGCAAATTCTTTGGCGATGGCCCGGCCCAACCCTCTGCTGGCCCCAGTGACGATGGCAACCATTCCTTCCATTTTATTATTGTCGTCGGCTTGCATACGCCTGCCTTAAGACGCGAACTGGGTTTCGACCCAGCCTTTGTCGAATGGAGTCCAGAAATGGGAGGTGAGGGTCAAGTGCTTAAACATCCACTGCCCGTCTACCCGTACGTACTCCTCGTCGTAGCGGGCCGATCCCCAAATGGCCTGGTTGCCTTCGGCGTAAGTACAGGGCTGGAACAAGTACCAGGTGCCCGTGGCTTCGTCTCCGTCCACCTCGATCACCGGGTTGAGCACCATATGGATGGCGAAGGGCAGCCGGCTGGGCGCGTTCTGGAAGAACGTACGGATGGCTTCCCGCCCGTCGTTGCGGCCGCGCTCCCGCCCGTCCCACACTGCATCTTCAGTGAAAAGCTCGGCTAGAGCGTCGGCGTTATAGTTCGCGTCACAGAGGGCGCAGTAGCGGTGTTTCAATTTCTTGATCTCTTCAATGTCTTCTAAGACTTTGATCCGTTGCTCCAGGCTTTCGAGGCTCATAACGTCTCTCCAATATTCGTGTGTGAAATCTGTCTAGGCTGATTGCCCGCCGTCAATCTCGATGCACTGGCCGACGATGAACTCGGCCTCTGTGCTGCAGAGCCAGGCGGCGAAGTTGCCCATCTCTTCCGGGGTGCCCGCCCGGCCCAGGGGGATGGTCTGCAGCCGGTTATCCCAGTCCTGGGAGCGAGGGAACCCGTAGAGGGAGTCGTTCCTGGCCGTGTTGGTGGTGCCGGGGCTGATGCCGTTGACCCGGATGCCCTGGGGCGCCAAAGCCCGGCCCGCCTTCTTGGTGAAGGCGTAGAGCGCGCCGGAAGCGGTGGCATACGCGAGGTCCGTTGCACGGCTGATCTTGGCCTCCACGGATATGACGTTGACGATGCTGCCGCCGCCCCCCTGGCGTATCAACTCCTTGGTGATTGCCTGAGTGCAGAGAAATGCACCCATAACCTTGACGTCCATGACGTGCTGCCATTGCTCTGGTGTCAGGTCGGTGAAATCGGACCAGGCGGCCATTCTAGATGCGCTGGCGTTGTTGATCAGGAAGTCTATCCGTCCGAATTCAGCCACCGTGCGGTCAACCGCGTCCTGCACCTGGGCTGGGTCGGAAACATCCACCACCAAGGGCAGGGCGCCCGCGCCGTAATCCTTGGCGATCTCTTGGGCCACGCTGTCTACGTCCAGCCAACCCGCCCCCCGTTCGTCGTCGGGAAAAGTTGATGGGTCTCGACCGGTGCCGGTGATGGTTACAGAAGCGCCCTCTTTGGCAAATGCTAACGCGGCGTACCGGCCGATGCCCCGCATCCGGCCTGCCCCCGTAACAAGCGCCACTTTGCCGTCAAATTTGCCCATACCAAATTTCCTAGATCGCGGTCCAGCCACCGTCTACCAACAACAGATGCCCGGTGGTCCCCGCCGACGATTTGCTGGCCAGATAGATCACTGCGCCGACCATCTCTTCCGGGTCCATGCGGCGGCCCAACGGCAGGTGGGCTTCCA
>VFHG01000072.1 GCA_009392075.1 SAR202 cluster bacterium | reverse complement strand
CCAACATGGCCCCCAGGCTCCGGGCGTAGGGAACTATGAAATCGTTGGCGGTGTCCAGAGCGTGGGCGCTGGCGACATCGGCCGCCTCTTGGCCATCGCAGGGCATGGAGAACAGAACTCGGCCTTGCCTGGTCAGGAGCCAGCTCTTTTCCGAGATGGCCCGCGCCAGCAACATGTACCGGTAGACCCGCTGGGCGTCGGCGCCGTCGAGTCCGGAGTCGCTCAAACGATCACTGAATCGATGTGCACCGTTGTTAGCCGGCATCAAAGCTCCTAGGGTGCGGGTGTTGGCCCAGCTAGACTAATCTAACGAAACAGGCAGGCTCTTCACCGAGCGGAAGGTCAGGCTTTCTTGGTATTCAGCCCGGTCGTTTCTCAAATCGAGATTCGGGTACCGCTCGGCTAGGGCGCCGAAAACCTCCTGCCCCTCGACCCTGGCGATGGTTGCGCCCAGGCAGTGGTGAACGCCAGCACCAAAGGCCACATGGGAGTTGGGCCAGCGGGTGATGTCCATTGTGTCCGGGTCCGCGAACTTGTTGGGGTCGCGGTTGGCCGACGACACGAACCAGCGGAGACGTTCGTCCTTCTTGATCGTCTTCCCTCGAATCTCCACGTCTTCGGTGGCGATACGCTGGATCGACTTAACCGGGGGGTCATAGCGCAGGGCTTCCTCGGTCGTCCTGACCATGAGCCCTTGGGTGTCTGTCTTGAGCAAATCCCATTGGTCGCGGTTATTAAGCAACGCCATGGCGCCATTGCAGATCAGGTTGATGGTCGTTTCGTGCCCAGCCACCAACAGCAAAGAGGTGTTTACCAGCACCTGTTGACGGGTGAATACGCCGGACTTCTCTCCACTGGCGAGCACCGATATGAAATCGTCTTTAGGGTTGGCGATCCGTTCGTCGACCATGGGGTCCACGTAGTCCAGCATCCCCTGCATGCCCTCGGCCACCAAGCGCATCCGGTCCGGCTCGCCTCGCCCTGCGTGCAGCAGTTTCTCGGCCAGCATCCGGATGTGCGGGCGTTCAGATTCGGGCACGCCCATCATCTCGGCGATAACTAGGACCGGCAGGGGCACAGCCAGGTCACGCATCAAGTCAACGTCGCCGGTCTCCTCAGCCGCATCCAGAAGTTCTTTGATAGCTGATCTGACCAACGGCCGCCATTCTTCCATGGACTTGGGGGTGAAATAGGAGTGCACGACTTTCCGCATCTCCAGGTGCTCGGGCCGGTCGAACTGGATCAATTGATTGCCCCGGTAATCCTTCATGAAATCGTACAACTCTTTGTCCGAATCCAAGATTGCCGGGTAGGCCGGGCGCGGGTCATTCACGTATACAGAGTTTGAAAATTGCTCGTGGTTCCGGGCCAGCCAGACTAGGTCGTCATGCCGGGTGATCACCCAGAGTTCGTAAAGTTCGTTCCAGTGGACGGGGTCTTCATCCCTGATCTGCCCGTAATAACGGTAGGGATCTTGAATGACGTCCGCGGCGAACATGTCGTCGTTGATGTTTGTTAACATTGCGCCTTCAATCATACGCAATCTGAGGCTGAATATAAATGCTGCGGCCATCTTCCCTTATTCATTAAATTGCATCGTCAATAGTTGATTCTTAAAATAAATATTCTTATAATTTAGGCATGACAACAACAAACACGACGATTCATCTGCAAATGTGGCGTTCTTTCCTAGGCGCTCATTTCAGCGTTGTTAAGTACTTGGAGCGCCGGATGCAGGAGAAGCACGGCCTGCCCTTGGCCTGGTGGGATGTTATGCAACAACTGGCAGACGGGCCGAAGCAAGGTCTGCGCATGAGCGAGCTGGCGGACTCGGTGCTGCTGACCCGCAGCGGCATCACCCGTCTGGTCGACCGGATGATCGAGGCCGGCCTGATAGTCCGGGAACCTTGCCCAGGCGACCGGCGCGGCTACTACGCAGTGATCACGCAAAAAGGTCTGGACACCATCGAAAACGTAGGCCCCGACCACTCTAGGGATGCCTGGGAAGTCTTCTTGGGACACATATCCGAAGAAGAGGCAGTGATGTTGGAGAAGGTCTTCAGCAGGGTTCTGACCGCCGAAAAATAACAGGTCTCGAAAATAACGTGAGCGCAAAAAAGACCCTGCCGGGTATTCCAGACGGGGTCTTTTTTTCGGATGCTTGGTGCTTTCGAAGGTTAAGCATCGTCCAGGACGGTGTCTATCACGTCGGGGGAAAAAGATGCGACTTCCACTCCCAGCTTACGGCTCAGCGCGTCGTGAATCGCGTTGCTCAGCGCCTTGAGTTCTCGTTTGTTTAGCTCGGGCATTGGGTCCAGCGCTTGGGCCAGGTCCACTCGGTAGCGTTTAGGATATTTTGCGCTGTTGGTGCCTAGGCACCGGAACCTTAGGGGTGTAGCCGCCATGGTGGAGAACTGGTTCTCCATCCAGGCGGAACGGCCATCGTCGGTCCACCACCAGTACACTGTTGCAACGACAGGCTCGGGAGTGAAAGGTTGACGGTCGCGGCTGCGGCGTTTCGTGGCCGGTTCGGGGTTGGCCACTGCAGTAAGACCGTCGACTGGATGTTGTACGGTCAGTGTCATGGTTCCTCGGCCGGAAGAAAAATGTATAAAAAGAAAAGAAACTGTAAGATTGCTCAGTCCGGCCGGGATATACTAC
>VFHG01000071.1 GCA_009392075.1 SAR202 cluster bacterium | reverse complement strand
GGATACCCGTAGACCGATCTAGTATGCCTATAGTTAGACACAGATTAATACCACCGCGACAGAGTATAACATATATCGCACCTGACGGTAGGCACAAAATGCCTTAGGATACCGAATGTCAGCCTAGCGTCTACCCAGTGGCGCCCAAGATCACTAAAATCACGCCCACAACGCTGATCATAGTGCCCGTCGCCAATAGGAAGTCCAACGCCTCCAAGCGTTTCAAGAATAGGTGGGCCAGTATCAGAGTGATAACCGGGTTGAACGCGTATATTGGGCTCACCACAGTGACCGGCGCACGGCTAAGCGCCTGAAACAACGAGGCCACCGCCAGCCCCTGGAGTATTCCCGCCAGAGCGCAGATCAGAAGATAATTCCTGGGGGCGGTCCTGATGCTGGTGGCTACCTGACGATGCAGCATCACGGTGAGAATCACGGCTCCCACGCCCAAAGCCAAACCGACCGCGACCAAAGGGTCGATCAACTCGGCAACCACATGTCTGCTTATGACATCCCTACTGGCGAACGTAGCCGAGCCGAAGATGGCCAGCAGGTAGCCTAAAGGCCGGACATTGATGTCGGGACCGCCGGAGTTTGAATTTTGGCGGGGCATCACGACAAAAATCAGTCCAAGGACGATTATTGGCGTGCCCAGGGTAACCAAAAAGTTTGGCCGCTCACCAAGCAAGATCACGCCCAGGGTGAAGGCGATTATAGGCTGTATCCCCGCCATTGGGACGGCCCTGGCTGCTCCAACCATGGAAATCGCAGTGATCAGGAACAGGCGGGCCATTGGATAGGCCATGATTCCCAAGATCAATATCCAACCCATGGCCTCAAGAGACAAAGACTTGATCTCATCCAGGTTCAAGATGAGGGCCAGACCGAGAACCAGAACCATGCCGCTGAGCACGGTCAATAATGCGGCAGTAGGCGCGGGCACTTTCTGAGTGCCCACTCGAATCAGCACATTGCCGCTGGCGAATCCGCAGGCCGACAAAAAGGCGAAGACGACTGCTAACGCCAATGTCCCTCCAGAATATCCCGTTGCTGCCTAGGCACGGCCGCCTAGGTGTGAATCAATACTATTAGGCCGCCCAGCCGGCCACCCGTTCGCCAATCATGATGGCGGTGGCATTGGCATTGGCCCGGGGCACCTGGGGCATGACCGACGAATCGGCGATCCACAGGCCCTGGAACCCTTTCACACGGCATTGCTGGTCAACAACGGCCATCGGGTCAGAGTCGGGGCCGATCTTGCAGGTGCCCGACACATGCCGGGCCGACCCCACAGTCTGCCTGATCCACAGGTCCAATGCATCGTCGTCGGTCAATATTCCCTCAGTCGGGGTCACACGCCCGTCTGAAACGTCTTTATAGGCATCGGTCTCCAGCATCTTCACCGCCAGCCGGATGCCGTCCCGCATACGGCGCATATCCTCGGGGTGGCTGAAATACCGGTAGTCGAACTTGGGCTGAACGGCGGGATCAGCCGAATTCAACCGGACGAAACCGGCGCCAGCCGGAAGCTCGATAACGCAGGAGATCCGGCCGATGCGGTCGGGCAGCATTTCGCCAGTGAATGGGCTGAACAACGAACTGGTGGTCATCATCATGTCGTTGGAATCATCAGAGCCTTTGGCGGTATAACGCAGCGCAATGCGCACGCCTGAAGCATCGGGCTGCAACTTGATGCCTTCCTTTACCTTAAAGGAAATGGGTGATATCGGATGGTTACGCAGATTGGCGCCAACGCCAGGCGTGTCCTGCAACACATCTATGCCGTACTCATCAAGTTGGTCCTTGGGCCCAATGCCCGAAAGCATCAGGATATGGGGCGATTTCAACGCTCCAGCAGAGATCACTACCTTGTTGCTCTCTACGGTAAAGACCTCACCGCCGCTCTCGACCTCCACGCCGGTAACCTGTCTATTCTCGATCAGAATCTTACGGGCGAACACGTTGCCCCGGATGGTCAGGTTCAGGTGGTGCCGCATGGGCGCTAGGTGGGTAATGGCGGTGCTCATCCGAACGCCTTTCTGGTTGTTCATGGGCACAACGCCCACGCCGGTGGGCTCCACACCGTTCATATCATCTGTCGTGTCAAAGCCGTTTTGCAAACAGGCGGTATGGAACGCAGACTGGATCACGGGCCAGGTCTCGCCCACTTTCCGGCTAATGGGGAGCGGGCCATCGGTGCCGTGAAAGTCGTCTTTTATATCTAGGTCCGTCTCCGCCTGCCGGAAATAGGGAAGGACCTTGGTGTACGACCATTCTTCGTTGCCCCAGGACGCCCAGTCGTCGAAGTCCTGTGGGATGCCCCGGAGAAATACCTGGCCGTTGATAGAACCGCCTCCGCCGATTACTTTTCCTTGGGCCACGTGGATTTCGCCCTGCTCTTCGGTTATCGTGCCCCGTAAGGCCCAGTTGTGCTCTGACCTTTCGTCTTCGGCAGTCCGGGTATGGCCGTTTAGAATGTCTTCGGGCAGGTTGGCCAGGTCTGGATAGTCCGTTCCCGCTTCCAATAGCAGGACTGTGGTATCGGGATCTTCGGCCATTCTGGCGGCCACTACGGAGCCGGCGGAACCACCGCCGACGACAATGACATCGTATTTCATGTTTCCTCTTCCTGAAACTGATCTAGAACTAAATCAGACGGCGTTCAAGAATTCTTGCGCATTTACGACTGTGCCGAACCTGGGATAGACCTTCTCGGTCAAGACCCGGTGCACCTCGGTGTCGCCGTCTGAACATGCGTCTGAGACCACGACGAACTTGTAATTCACGTCGACCGCCCACCGGGTGCACGACAGAACGCAACCGCTGGTGGAGACGCCCATGATCACGATGGTGTCCCGGCCCAACTCCCGCAGAGCTACATCAAGGTTGGTAGTGGAGAAGGGGCCAGGCCTGGTCTTGGTGATCACCATCTCGCCCTCGGCCGGCGGCACTCCTTCGTGGAGTTCTACGTCTGGGGCGTAGTCGGTCAACGCTCCGCCCCGGTGCACCACGTAGATCACAGGGATTCCGGCGTTCCGCGCACCCTGTAGCACCGCAGATGCCTGTTTCACCACATTCTCGGGCTCGCTGGCGTTGTTGGCGATGATTCTCTGCTGGAAGTCCATGATAACGACCGCCGTCTTATCGCAGTCGAGTTTTAGTGATTGAGTCATTTATAAGCCTCTTACTTGTGATGGATTCCCGGAAATTCCGCGTGCGCCTACAGAAGCGTGCCTAGCGGGGGGCAGCCGCGGGCTATTATAAGGGCAACGGGCGATGCAGGGGTAGCCTAGACAGCTCTGGCCTCTGTCACTCCGAGTGACGCGAGGGGTCTCGTTGCTCTCAGGAATGTAGGTCCATCAGCAATAAGATTCTTCGGCTTGCGCCTCAGAATGAAAGTTGGTTGTGTTCCATCGGTTAACCACGCCTTACTCCGCCTGTCACCCTGAGTGGAGCGAAAGGTCTGCCGAGGCGATGTTTGGAAGATTCTTCGTCGGCTTACAGCACTCCTCAGAATGACAGTCGGGAGGCGGGGACGATCCATGTGGGAACAAAACTAGCCGTTGATTCATTTAGCAAGCATGAAACAACCCATTCGCCTTTGGGAATTCTTATGAAAAAGATGCTATTCGCCGCCGCTGGGCTGGTTATTGCCCTGGCCTTGGCTTGCTCGAGCGCAACACCGTTTTCAACGGCGAACCCAACGGCCACCACGGGCCCAACCGTGTCACCTACGCCGGTCCAGAAATGGGAGCTCCACGAGATTGCGGTTGATGGGTCCACAATCAGGGTCTCTCTCTATATTTATGCGGGGGTAGATATGGATGTAGCAATCGACGGGAATCCTACGAGCCGGGTGGACGCGACGATCCCGATCTTGGAGTTCGTATTCGAAGGTCTGGCAGCCGGTGGACATCCCGTTTTGATCTCAGACGTCATCGGGCATAGCGAATCAGCGTCGGTGATGATAGTTGAGGCCCTGCCAGACGAACAAGAAGCGCCCGACTGGCTGGCGAAATGGGTGGCAGACTCGGAAGTAGGAGCCGTGGAATTTCCGCCTCGGTCCCTCAGCGGATACGAATACCAAGGCGAGACCGTCTACTAAGTGCTCAAGGAATGCTGCGACCAGTTCAGCGACCTTTTGGACGCCGAAGGCAACCTCATCGGTCATCCGGACGGCGGTATCACTGGCAGAGGCGA
>VFHG01000070.1 GCA_009392075.1 SAR202 cluster bacterium | reverse complement strand
CCTGGATCCGGAGGGTAAGTTCCGGCTGTTGCCCCTGTTCGTGAATTGCTACGGCGAAGAGGCCGGCCCTGATTATCCGCCCCGGCCCACAGCCAAACGTTGCTACGAAGTGGGACAGTCGATTCGCCGGTTCCTGGACACCCGGGACGAGCGTGTTGCGGTCGTAGCGTCATCTAGCTGGTCGCACAGTTTCTTGGCCCACAAAAACAACTGCTCGGCCATCGACTTAGAAACTGACCGCCGTTATCTGGAGTTGGTCCGTCAGGGCCAGGGCAGTCAGTTGGCCACGCTCACGCCTGAGGAACTGCAGGACTCGGGAGACCATGAGATATTGAACTGGATCATAGCCCTGGGGATACTGGGCGATGTCCCAGCCGAGATAGTAGACGTAAGGGAATCGCACACCCAGTTGGCCTTCCGGGTGGCGGCCCTCTGGGGATGGACCAAACCCTAGTTTGAATTTTCGGCCCGGATCGGCATTATGCCGATCCGGACCACTCGAAAACAGGAGGAACGATGCACTACGGCCTAATCATGGAATGCGACTACCGCTACGGCAGCTCCCAAGAGGACGCCTTCGATGAGGCATTCGCCATGTCGGATGCCGCTGAGAAGGGCGGCTTGGACGGAGTCTGGCTGGCGGAACGTCACTTCGCCGCGCCTCGTAACCCGCTCGACGGTCTGGGAGCGGGAATTCCATCGGTGGTCTCGGCCCCGCTGATCATATCAGCGGCAATCGTCGCCCGGACGGAGCGGCTTAGGGTCGGCGTAGCGGTGAACGTGCTGCCCCTCAACCACCCGGTGCGCATGGCCGAAGAGATCGCCACCCTCGACCAGATCAGCCACGGACGGGTGGATTTCGGCGTGGGCCGCAGCGGATTCATGAGGGCCTACGAGGGCTATGACATCCCCTACACCGAAAGCCGAGAACGGTTCCAGGAGAACCTCGAGATCATCTTGGCTGCTTGGACCAACGAGCGGTTCTCATATGAAGGCAAGCATTACACCTTCAACGATGTGTGTGTGATTCCTAAGCCTTATCAAGACCCGCATCCACCCCTGCGGATGGCCGCCACCACCAAAGAGACGTTCCCGCAGGTGGGGAAACTTGGGTATCCGATTTTTGTGGGTTTAAGGGGACTGGACCGCCCTGACCTAGCCCTACTGCTGGACGACTACCGCAAGGCCTGGAAAGACGCCGGCCACGCAGGCGAAGGTAATGTTTTCCTGCGCATACCCATATTTGTGGGAGCGACGCAAGAAAAGGCTTACACCGATGCCGAAGAAAGCACCATGAGGTCTTACCGGCGTATGGCCCAGGCCTTCGCCGCATCTGCTTCAAACACAGGGGCCACCCCAGACGAAGACCGCGCCAAACGCGGCGAGGCGTTGGCCGCCGTCACCTATGATGATCTGATTCGAGACCGGTTGGCTTACGGAAGCCCCGAGGGTGTGATCAGTCAGTTGAGATTGATCACGGAAGAACTTGGCCTTTCTGGCATCGTGGCCGAGACCAACGTTGGCGGACTGATACCCCGTGAGAAGGTGGTCGAGTCCATCAATCTCTTCTGCCAAGAGGTCGTTCCCGCGCTGCGTTAGTTTGGGCGAATCAACCGAAACCGTGGGGGCAGGTCTCTGACCTGCCCTGTTTCATTGCAGGATTGGCCGTCGTGGGCCAGGTGCATTCAAGCCATTGCAGGCTAAATCAAGGCAAAATAACCTACGAATCCGCTCGCCCTGAGCCCGTCGAAGGATGTGCATAAGTCATGCTCGAGTTGCGGAGCATTCTCAACTTAAGTAAGTGGTACGACATCGACAGGTCAGCTAAATTGCTGGCAGCCTAAACCCGCGGCAGCACGTACTCATTGATGGCGACGGCCAGACCGTCTTCGGCAACCGATGGGGCCACGAATTCGGCGGCGTCTTTAACCTCTGGTGGGGCGTTGCCCATGGCGACGCTGAACCGACAGGCTTTCAGCATCGGCAGGTCGTTGTAGCTGTCCCCCACCGCGACCATGTTGGTCGGGTTTACGCCGAGGGTCCGCCCCACGCGGGCGATTCCGGACGCCTTGTCCACCCCGGCCAAGGTGAAGTCCACGGCCCACAGCCCGTTGTAGGGCAACACTGCCTTGATCACATACATGTTCTTGTTGCGGCGGAACTCTGTCGCCAGCGCGTCGGCGGTGTCTTCGTCCAAGTCCAGGGCCGACACGCGGATCAAGTCCCAGTCAGGCACATCGTCGAAGGTGCTGGCTGTGCCGCTGGCGTGGGTTGCGACGAAGGCTGAGCCCATCTCCCTGAGCCTGGTGACCACAGCCTCGGCATTGACCGGCCCCAACGGCGCAGCCCAGGTCGATACACCTTGCACCGGGTCCAGGATATTAGCGCCGCCGTCGCAGAGTTGAGGGGTCGTTAGGCCCAGTTCATTGGCATATCGCAAAACATCGGCCGGCTCCCGGCCGGTGGCGATGAACACGTGTATCCGTTCGGCCAACCGCACGATGGCCTCGTGAACTGCCGGGGATATATTTTCGTCGGGACCGATGACGGTTCCGTCCAAGTCCAGGGCCGCCGCCAGAA
Source organism: SAR202 cluster bacterium (assembly GCA_009392075.1). The sequence goes on along the minus strand of VFHG01000070.1, from coordinate 3,923 downwards.
TGAGCGGGCGGCGGCTGTTCAGTGAATTATTGGCCATTGAGTCCTTTGGGTCCGACAGCGAATAAGGCTAGGTAATATTACATGACCCCAGGCAAAACGATTGGTTCATGCCAGCCCAACAAAAAGGAGGCCCCCGGAATCTCCGGGGGCCTCTTGGTTTGCCAGTCGCTAAAAAGAAGGACTAGTCGAAGACCAACTCCTTGTTCTTGCGGTCGGGGCTGCGCATCTCGGCCAGGCCGTCCACGGCGTTGTCTTGGGAGTTGCAGAACAACTCGATGCCGTTGCCGTCCGGGTCTTTGATGTAGATGCTCTTGGTCATGCTGTGGTCAGTAGTCCGGAGGTCTGACTTCTCGAAGTACTGCTGGAGTTTGTTGTAGTAGTCGGTCAGCTCGGCGAAGTCTTCCACCTGGATGGCCATGTGGTTCAGGCCCAGGCCGCCTTCGGTTACTTCGGAGGCGCCTTCAGGAGCCTGGAACAAAGCTAGGTCGTGGTGGATCGAGCCGCAGGTCAGGAAGGTCCCGAATCCGGGGCGCTCCAGAGAAATCTCGAAGCCCAAAACTTCGGTGTAGAACTTGGTCGAGGCATCCACGTCTTTGACGTTGATAACCAGGTGTCCAATCCTCTTGGGTTTTGCCATATCAGTCCTCCTAATCCTTCCCCGATCTTGGGGCGCTATTAAATAGGAATCCACGCCAGATAGTGTTAATTGATATACCGAATACTATACCTTTTCAACCGCAGAATTCCAAGGGGCAACGCACAAGCGCCCCCCTGTTTGGAATCAAGGTCGAATCCAGCTTATCTCACCCCTCCCGCTCCAGGAACCGCTGCACCCGGTCCATGGCGCTTTGCTTGTTGTAGGTCTGGTAGAGGGACATGGCGTTGCGCACCGGGTCCCCGCCGAAGAAGCGCTCATAGAGCACTTGCCGGCCGCCGAAGGCGCTGCAAGCTACGTCCCAGGCCAGGTGGAACAGGCGGACCCGGTCTTTGGCGCCGGTGGAATCAGTGGCCAGGTAGCGTTCCAACTCCGGACCCACCGGAGTGTTGAAGTCGGCCTCGGTGGGCAGGGCCATCAGGCTGCTTGAGCCGAGTAGTTGCACGATCTCGGCGAGCCTGGGGTAGATAGTCCTGGAGTACAGCTGTCGGCCGGCGACCAACGGACCCTGGGCCGGACACATCACACCCCATTTGTTCAGCGTGGCATCGGCCTCCGCGGCCCGCACGCAGGCTTTTAGAGTCTCCAGGTAGATAACGATCTCGCCGATGCGCTCCTGAACGTGGGGGACCTGGGTCGAACCCAGAGTTTCCGCCATCAGCGAAGTGAGTCCCAGGACGAACTCGGTTTTGACCGCGGTCCGGTTGACCACCTGTTGCCCGGTGTGAGCGGCGGACTGGGTCGCCGCCGAGTAGTCGTTGCACATGTCCACGTCGCCCAGCAGGAACACCCGCTCCCAGGGCACCAGGACGTTGTCGAAAAAGACCAGGGCATCCATCTCCTCGAACCTTGATGCCAGTGGGTGGTCGAAGCTGGAGCGGCCGATGTCCAGACTCTCCCGGCACATGAACCGCATGCCGGGGGTGGCGCACGGCAGGGCGAAAGAGAAGGCCTGCCGCCAGGAGTCTTTGCCCAGTATGTGGGTGCGGGTGGGGTAGACTGCGATCTCGTCGGATATGGGTCCCAGGGTGGCCAAGATTCGGCTGCCGTGCACCACGATCCCTTCGGCGGTCTCATCGACAACCGTCAGCGCTACTTGGTCTTCAATGTTGTCGTGGATGGCGGTGTTGCGGCTGCGCTGCAGGTTCACCAAGGTATGGGTCAGAGTAAGGTCGTTCTCGCGGATGTACTCGTGGTAGCGCAGGACATTGTCTTTAAACTCCGGACGGTTGTCTACGAAATAATCCGCCGAGCCCGCCCAACTGGACACCGCGTTGTTCAAAAAGTCGGGCGTGCGGGCCATCATGCCACAGCTTTCCCAGGCCCAATTGGTCATCATCTCACGCCGTCTGACCAAATCGTTGATGGTCTTGGGGATGATGAAAGACAGCCCGACCGGGTCGCCCGAAGACGGTGATTCAAAGGTCATCGAGTCTTTGGTGGCCGGGTCATGCTGCTGGTCGTAGAGGGCGGCCAGAGAGCGCACGCCATTCTGGAATGCGGTGTGGGTGGTGACGTCTTTGACCTTTTCGCCGCTGATCCAGACCTCGGCAGGCTTCTTAGATAGACCTTCTATATACTGCTCACCGGTCCTAACGGGCATGGATTATCCTCCGTGGCTGGGCGATCATTTGGAGCCCTAGCCAGATTGCGGCGAGTGTAGCAGCGGCATATTGGGGTGTCAAAGCTGGGATGTGTGGCGTATGACCGGACAAACGGTACCGTTCCACGAGGGGTTGTGGTATGTTACCGGCGTCTTTTCAACCCCCCGGCGGCCGACCGCCAGCCGCATCGCGGAAGGTTCGGGGCACTATGGCCAGCAGTAGGAGGAACATATGAAAGGCCGAGTAGTAGTCTGCAAGGAATACGGCAAACCCTTTGTGATAGAAGAGTACGACGTTCCGGAGCCCGCTCCCGGCGCAGTCATACTACGCATGACCCAAGCGGGCGTCTGCGGCTCAGACCTCCACACCTGGCGGGGTGACCAGAACCAAGAAAACCTCCCCATACCGCCCACTGGCCGGGCCATGGGGCACGAGGGTACCGGAGTGGTGGAGATCCTGGGAGACGGGATCGAAACCGACTCCGCGGGAGAGCCAATCAAAAAGGGAGACCGGGTCATCTACGCGGCTGTCTTCCCCTGTTACCACTGTCGCCAGTGCCTGAAGGGAAACACCAACTGGTGCATGAACCGTAACTATCCGGCAGCCGGGGTCTGGCCTTATTTTGTAGCCACCTATTCGGATTACCTCTATTTGCCGCCTCGACATCCCTTCTTCAAGGTTCCAGACGAGCTGGACGACAACATTTTGGGTCCGGTGAACTGCGCCATGGGCACCGTCACCACCGGTCTGATCCGAGCACAGGCGGGTGAGGGCGATTACGTAGTGATCCAAGGCGCCGGCGGCCTCGGCATCCACGCCACAGCCATGGCCAAGGAGATGGGCGCCGACCGGGTGATTGTCATAGACCGTCTGGAGAACCGCTTGCAACTGGCCGAGGAATTTGGGGCTGACCACACGATAAATATCGAGGAATTCAACACTCCTGAGACTCGTCTGCAACGGGTCAGGGAATTGACCGACGACCGTGGCGCCGATGTGGTGATGGAGTTGGTGGGCCGGGCCGAGTTGCTCAAGGAAGGAATCGACATGCTGAGCAACGGCGGCACCTTCGTAGAGATTGGCGACATCGTCCGTGGCAAGGAGGTGTCCATCGACCCTTCCAAGCTGCTCACCGGCAAGAACATCGTGGGATCGCTGATGTACAAGCCCGAGTTGCTGCCCAGACTGTTGAACTTCCTGGTCCGTAAACAGGACGTCCTACCCTTCGATAAGATCGTCTCCCACACCTTCCCCCTCGCCGAGGTCAATGAGGCTTTTGCCCAGGCTGAGTGGGACCAGAGCCAGACTCCTATCACCAGGGCCATGTTGGTCCCCTAGGCCGTCTGTCCTGGCAACTTAATCGACGAATCGGGGGAGTAGCGACGGTGGTGAAAAAGGAACAGCCCTTGGCCTTGGCTGCGGATTTGGTCCAACCCAGGGAAGACCTGGTGCGGGCGGCCAACCAGGCGGCTGGGCGTATCGCGGAGCGGGCCGCTGAGGCCGACCGTCAGCGCCGGGTACCAGTGGAGAACATACAAGACCTCCATGAGGCCGGGCTCTTGGCCATCGCGATCCCCAAAGAATTCGGCGGGACCGAGGCCGACCTGGTGACCCAGATTGCCGTCTATGAACTCATTGGTGGCGCCTGCGCGTCCACTGCCTGG
>VFHG01000069.1 GCA_009392075.1 SAR202 cluster bacterium | reverse complement strand
GTACATAGGAAGTCGGCGTGGTCGTGGCGGACGTTGCGCTTGTCCACCAGGCGGGTCAAACCCCCGGTGCCGGGCAACACGGCCAGCAGCGGCAATTCAGGAAGGGACACGGTACTGGAGCCGTCGTCGATCAGGAGGATGTGGTCGCAAGCCAAGGCCAACTCATAGCCGCCGCCTGCGGCTGGGCCGTTGATTGCGCAGATGTAGGTCTGGCCTGAGTAAGCCGAGGCGTCTTCCATGGAATTTCTGGTCTCGTTGGTGAACTTGCAAAAATTCACCTTGAAGCCGTGGGCAGACTGGCCCAGCATCTTGATGTTGGCGCCAGCGCAAAAGACCCGGTCCTTGGCCGAAGTAATGACCACCGCTCCAACCTCAGGGTGCTCAAACCGCAGACGCTGCACTGCGTCATAAAGCTCGATATCCACGCCCAGATCATAGGAATTGAGCTTGAGGTCGTAACCGGGAACGAAGGGCTGGTCTTCTTGGACGTCCAGACTCAACCGCGCAACCCGGCCGTCTATGCTCAGCCGCCAGTGTTTGTACTGGCCGGGGCTGGTGGCGAAGTCCACGAAAACGCTGGTTTGTTGGCCTGCTGCGGAGCCTGAATCAGCCATATCGCCCGGTCCGTTCTGGAACGATTTGGTCAATCTTATCAGAACAGGTGCGGGTAGGAAGGCGTTGACAGTGGTGGGAGCCGTCAATAAACTGCCTCGAAGCCGGCGTGCCTTAAAAAATCACGGCGACATAAGGAAACAGAGATGAAATACGGGTTCACAATACCGGGAAGCGGCCCCATTTCGGCGCCCGAGTCCATGAGGGCCTTGGTGCGGCGGGGCGAAGACCTGGGTTTTGACACGGTGGTTTGCCCCGACCACATCGTCTTTCCCAAGGACATCTCCTCTCTCTATCCCTACAACGCCGAAGCCGTCCACCCCGGTACCGTCGGCGGGGAATGCCTTGACCAGTTGACTGTGCTGGCATTCATCGCTGGCCAGACCACCAAGCTCCGCCTGGGCACCAGCGTCATGATCGTGCCCCACCGCAACCCCATCGTCGCGGCCAAGGCCCTAGCAACGCTGGACGTCTTGTCTAAAGGGCGGGTGACCCTGGGAGTTGGGGCCGGTTGGCTCAGGGAGGAGTTTGAGACTTTGGACCTGCCGTCCTTCGACGAACGAGGCGCCGTTACTGACGAATATATCCGTGCCTTTATCGAGCTCTGGACCGCGGACAGCCCAACCTTTGAGGGCAAGTACATCAATTTCTCCGACATCCATTTTCTGCCGAAGCCGGTGCAGAAACCCCATATCCCTATTTGGGTCGGCGGCGAGAGCAACCGGGCGATCAGGCGCGCCGCTCGCATGGGCAACGCCTGGCATCCCTTGGGCACCAATCCCGACTTTCCTCTGGGGACACCGGAATTACTGAAAGCGTCTATGGACCGGTTGGCGGCCCGCACCGAGCGCGAGGGAAGAAACCCCGAAGATGTGGAGGTTGCGTTTCGGGTGTCCACTTTCAATCCGAAATCGGACGGATCAGAGGGGATTCCCTTCGCCGGCCCGGCGGACAAAGTAGCAGAGGATATTCAGACATATGAGGCCTTGGGCGTGACCAATTTGATCTTTGACTTTGGCGGCGTGGCCAGTTCCAAGGTTGGCGACCCCAGCGACATCATAGCGATGCAAGAAGCTCTGGCCTTGCAGGTCTGGCCAAAGGTCTAAAGCCGGTATTAGCGCGATTTGTAGATCGGGTCCCGTTTCTCCCGGTACGCGGTCATTGCTTCGTCGTGGTCGGGGGATGCGATGGCGATGGATTGGCGGTGTAGGTATTCCTCAAAGAATTGACCGTGGGGCAGGTCCTGGTAGGCGGACATCATGATTTTTGTCTGCCGCGCGCCCTCGGAGCTGAGGGCCAGATACCGCTGGGTAAGAGATTCAACTTCCCGGTCGAAATCTTCGGCTTTAACGGCGTAGTCGACCAACCCGATTCGGAGCGCCTCAATGCCGTCCACCTGCTCGCCGGATATGGCCATACGCTTGGCCCGGCCAAGGCCGATGTAGCGTGGCAGCCGGTAGGTGCCCAATCCGGGGATGAACCCCTCTTTAGCCGCCGGCAGCCCCAAGATCGCATCCTCCGTGGCGATGCGTATATCGCAGGCCAGCGGCAGTTGCAACCCGCCGCCTAAAGCGAACCCCTGAATGGCGCAGACTATGATCTTGTCGGCCCGTTCCAACAGGCGCAGGGCCTGGTCCCACTGGTAGAAATAGTCGTGGGGCGTTTCCTCAGCCGCCAATTCTTTCAGGTCTATTCCGGTACAGAAGGCCCGGCCATTGCCCCGGACCAGCACGGCCCTGGCGTTAGGGTCGTCGTGTATGGCCTGGGCTGCTTGGCGCAATTCCAAGGTGCCCTGATAGTTAAGCGCGTTCAATGCTTCGGGCCGGTCCAAGGTTAGGTGGATGAGGTCGCCACCTGCCTCGTACTTAATAGTTTTCAGTGCTTTCGGGTCCATTAGCGCCTCCGGCTAGCGGGTTTCTGCTAGATCTGACGGTTGTCGATCACCCGGACCGCCTTGCCTTCGCTACGGGCAAGCTCTCCGGGGCCAAGTATGGTGACAGAGCAGCCGATGCCCAGGGCGTTGCGCAGGTCAGTTCCTAGTCTCCTCCTGAGCTCCATGTGGCGGCTCGGCTCGCTGGCCGACTCGACCAGGACCTCTAGGTCGTCCAAATGGTCGTCGCCGCGTTCCAAAACCAATTGGTAGTTGGGCTCCACCTGACCTATGGCCAGGAGCACGGTCTCGATTTGGGATGGAAAAACGTTCACGCCCCGGATGATCAGCATGTCGTCGTTGCGCCCAAGGACCTTCTCCATGCGGACAGTGGTGCGGCCGCAGGGGCAGTCGCCGGGCAGCAGCCGGGCCAGGTCGCGGGTGCGGTAGCGAATCAGGGGGAGGGCCTCCTTGGTGACGCAGGTGAAGACCAATTCCCCCTGCTGGCCCAGCGGCAACTGCTCCGATGTCTCCGGGTCGATGATCTCAGGGATGAAATGGTCTTCCGCGATGTGCATCCCCGTCTTGTGGGTGCATTCCATGGCTACCGCCGGACCCATGACTTCGGAGAGGCCGTAGATGTCGAGGGCGGTGATCCCCAGGCGGGACTCGATCTCGGTGCGCATCTGCTCTGACCATGGCTCGGCGCCGAAGATGCCCACCCGCAACGGCCCGGCAGGCAGGTCGTACCCAGCCTCCGCGGCGCCCTCCGCCAGAACCAGTGCGTAGGAAGGGGTTGCGCAGAGCACGGTCGTGCCAAAGTCCTGCAGCAGCATGACCTGCCTGGCGGTGTTTCCCGACGAGACAGGCACCACCGCCGCGCCCAGTTTTTCAACACCGTAGTGCAGGCCCAGTCCGCCGGTGAACAGTCCGTATCCGTAAGCGTTCTGGACGATGTCATCCCTGGTTACGCCGGCCAGGCTGAGGGCCCGCGCCGCCAAGCCGGCCCAGGTCTCGATGTCGTTGGCGGTATAGCCGACCACAGTAGGCTTGCCGGTGGTGCCGCTGGAAGCGTGGATGCGCACCACGTCGGACATGGGCGCCGCGAAGAGGCCAAAGGGGTAGTTGTCGCGCAGGTCCTGCTTATTGGTGAACGGCAGGCGGGCCAGGTCGGCCAGAGATTGGATGCTGCCTGGCTCGATTCCAGCTAGCTGTTCACGGTAGAAGGAGACCCGTTGTTTGATGCTGCTGAGGCAGTCTCTCACCCGAGCGACTTGGAGCTGCTCCATTTCCTCGCGAGAGAAAATCTCGACTGGGTCCCAGATATTTGGCAGCACCGCGACTCCGGAGGCAGGAACCTGGATGGGTGAGTGCAGTATATCTGTGAGAGCGTAAACCGGGCAAACCGGACGAGAAACCCCGATTGACCCGCCAGGCACGGACGCATACAATTGGCCCACTCGTTTACCCCGCTCGTTTGTAGGTGCTCCGAGTGCCCGTTTCTGTAAAAAATTCCGAAGTTCTTTTCTCGGCCATCAAATCTGCCGGGATAACCCTGTTGTCGGCCCTGCCGGAGACCTGGTTGGTCCACGTCATGCAGATGGCCGAGGACGACCCGGACATGACCTTGATCAGGCTCAACAAAGAAGAAGAGGGAGTGGGCATTTCCACCGGCGCCCACTTCGCCGGCCGGAAGTCGGCCATGCTGATGCAGAACCACGGCCTGCTCACTTCGATCAACGGCATCGTCTCCGTGGCCCAGCTCTACCGCGTCCCCCTTCTGATGATCATCAGCTACCGGGGCGAGATGGGCGAACGCGACCC
>VFHG01000068.1 GCA_009392075.1 SAR202 cluster bacterium | reverse complement strand
ATGAGGATCGCCGAACAGTTCTCGGTGTTGGACCATCTGAGCGGCGGGAGGGCCATCATCGGCGTGGGCCGTGGTCTGGGACGGGTGGAGTTCGAGGGATTCAGGTTGGACATGTCCGAGTCCAGGACCAGATTCGCCGAGAGCGCCAAGATGTTGGTGGATTCCCTGGAAAATGGAGTTGCCGAGTTCGACGGTGAATTGATCAAACAGCCCAAAGTGGACATCAGGCCCAAGCCGTACAAGAGCTTCCAAGGGCGCACCTATGCCGCCGCAGTCTCGCCGGAGTCCTCGTTGGCCCTGGCCCAGTTGGGCTTGGGTATACTGATCATTCCTCAGAAGCCGTGGAGCGAAGTCGAGAACGAGCTGAAGGCCTACCGGGAGATATTCCAAGAGGTCAATGGAGCTCCCGCACCACCGCCCATCGTGGTGGGGTTCACCTTCTGCCACGAGGATGAAGACCGGGCAAAGGAGATGGCCAGCGAATACGTGGGCAATTACTGGGACTCGATAATGGACCACTACGAGTTCCGCAGCGACCACCTAAAGGAAACCAAGGGCTACGAATACTACGGCAAGTTCACCGAGAAGATCGAGCAGTACGGCACGCAGGACGTGAAGGACTTCTTCCTGGACCTGCAGGTGTGGGGCACACCTGACCAGTGTTACGACAAGATCATGAGCACTCGTAACCGCGTCGGCAGCGATTCGTTCTTGGCAGCGTTCAGCTTTGGCGCCATGCCCTACGACGAGGTCGAAAAAAGCATGCGGTTATTCGCCAAAGAGGTCCTGCCGCGCCTGAAGGAATTGCCCGCCATAGCGTGAACTAATCCCCGGTGTAGCGGATATCCTCGCTCTTGATCTCGCCCAACGGACGCCAAGCGAACCGGCTGTTGTAGGGGTTGTCTATACCTTCTAGAGCATCGGCGGCCAGCTTGCCCAGCACCGGAGCGAACTTGAATGCGTGGCCACTCCCTCCGGTTGAGACAACCAGCCCTTCCCGTTCGGGGTCACGGCTGATCCAAAAGTCCCCGTCCCAGGTGTCGCAGTATAGGCAGATCTTGCTGCCGTGGAGACGGAGAGATGCCAACGATGGCAGCGAACCGGTTAAAAACTCTCGGCAGTGGGCTTCTTCATTCGGTGTCGTAACCCTCTCCGAGTCAGCATGGACCCGCCGGCCCGGTCCATGGTTGGCCATTTTTACTATGCCCTCGCCGTTAGCGGGGAAGCCGTACCAACCGCTACGTGGAATATCTGCGCCCCAGGGAGGGAAAGACGGCGCCCGGTAGTTCTCCGGGTGTTGGGGTTTGAAATAGAATATCGGCTGACCCACCGGCCACATACGGTCGGCAAGCTCCGGCAATAAAATGGGGGTCCAAACACCAGCTGCAATTACGACCCAGTCGGCACGCATCTCAACTCCGTCGGATGCTACGACCCCAATAACCTTCTCGCCGGCCTGCAACAATTTGACCGCTGAGAACCCAGTCACGATGATTGCGCCGGCTTGTATGGCGTCTTTGGCCAACGTGGCCGTGACCTCGCCGGCCTCCACCCAGCCGGCTCTGGGATTGAAATAGCCGTCGATGTAGTGATCAGAGTTCCAGTGGGGATAGCTCCCGGCCAGGTCTCCGGGCGAAAGCCGCTCCAAAGGAAAGCCCCTCTCGGTCAAGAGGCTGTACGAGTCCTGCTCGAAAGACCCGGCAGCCATTGGTACGCTGGACATCAGCAGGAACCCGTCTTCGTGGTAGAGTTCCTGCCGCCAGCCGGCGTTCCAGCGGTGCCAGCCTTCAATAGCCTCTGCGCCCAACGAGGAATATAGGCCATCGCCGCCGTAGTCCATGCGCACCATGCGGCTAACATCGTTGGATGCCGCCAGGGGATGGGGCACCGGGCCGGGGTCGGCCACAGTCACCCGGTATCCACGCAGCTGTAACTCCAAAGCAGCTGTCAGACCGAAAATACCGGCCCCGATGACCAGCACCGATGCGTCAGATGGCACAGATCAGCCCGCGGAAGCCGACTTGATGGCCTCCCTGAGGTCGTCGATGCTGACATCGCCCTTGAGGAGTTCACCGGCGATCATGTAGGTAGGAGTGCCCTCAACGCCTTTCTGTTTAGCCGCTTCGTACTCCCGCATCACGGTCTCGCGGTATTCGCCGGAGTCGAGGCGTGGGCCCAGGTCTCCCCAGTCCATACCGGCAGCCTCAACGACGCCTTTCAGCACGTCCAGGTCGTTGATGTCGGCGCCGGTCTCCCAGTAAGCCTGGGCGGCCAGGTGGTGAAACTCATCGTCCTTGCCCTTCATCTTGGCGTAGACGGTGGCCTCGTGGGCACGTTTGGTGTTGGGGGACCACTGCGGACGATGCATAACCAGACCAACGCCCTCGGCCCGTTCTTGCATCGCCGTGTTGAGCTCGGTTTGGGTCTCGCCATCGAACAAACGGCGCTCCTCTCCTTCAGGAGGACGCTCAGGGCGCAGCAGATACGGCTTGCGGTCCACCTGAAATGAGAATTCCTTGGCCAATATGTCGAGCCTACCCAGGCCGACGTAGCAAAAGGGTCAAGTGTAGTCGTACCAATGGGTGACGCTGACAGCGGTGGATGTGGTCATCTCATACCTCTAAGGCTTTTAGTATCGTATCGAAAAACGCCTAGTCGGCAGCGCTGGGCGCTCCGGAACCTGCGAAGGCCTTCCGCAGGGCTGCGGAGGCTTCGTCCACAGCCTGCTGGCCTTTGTCCACTACTGCTCCCATGGTGAAAAAGCCGTGGATTACCCCATCGTAACGGGTGGCCGTGGTTGCCACGCCGGCCTCGCTCAGGCGCTTGGCGTAAGCCTCGCCTTCGTCGCAAAGGGGGTCGAATTCCGCCGTAATCACCAGGGCCGGAGGCTGCCCAACCAGGCTCTTAGCCTGAAGCGGGGCTGCGTAAGGATTCAAGGCGTCATCTTCGCTGCTCAGATAGTGGTCCCAATACCACTGCATGGTGACTTTGGTCAGCGAATAGCCCTCGGCATTCTGGTTGTAAGAATCCGTCGTGAAGTTAACTTCCGTGACCGGATAGATCAGGAGCTGCAGCGAAATTTCAGGGCCGCCCCGGTCCGCCGCCATCAGACACATGGCCGCAGCAAGGTTGCCACCGGCGCTGTCGCCACCCACGGCCAGACGAGAGCCGTTTGCGTTAATGCTGGCGGCATTTTTGACCGCCCAAATGGTCGCGGACCAGCAGTCCTCGGCATTGCCGGGAAACTTGGTTTCCGGGGCCAAACGGTAGTCTACCGATACAACCACACACTGGCCGCCTACGCATAGGTTGCGGCACGATCCGTCGGCCTGTTCCAGATCGCCAACAACCCAGCCGCCACCGTGGTACCAGACCAGTATCGGGAATGGGCCGTTTCCTTCCGGCGTGTAGATGCGTATTGGGACATCACCATCGGGACCGGGAATGTTCCGGTCTTCCACCTGGGCGACTTCAGGACCGGGAGAGCGAGGGCGTTTCTTTCCGTTGGCCCTAGCTTCTTCCGGACTAACCGTATGCGCGGCTGGCAGACCAAGGGCAGCCACACTGTCCATGACTTGTATAACCTGGGGATCTAATGGCATCTCATACCTCTTTTTCGATTAACTGCAGTCTGATTTTTCGGGTATATGTTAGCTGATTATGTCTTGAACGTGGCAAAGCATTTATTGGAGGTCAAAACGTCGGTCTCCACCCATTCCACGTAATCGGGCTTGGCGTTCAGTTCTTCCATAGCTCCCAGCATACAGGCCCAGTTGAGCAGCTCGTGCTGGCCTGCGGCTTCCAGTTCGGCGGTGGTGCGGTTGCTCCAGTACCCGTAGTTGGCTTCTTTCAAACTGGAAAGCATCTCGCGGTCGGACGGCGTGTCAGGCCACAGATAGTTGTTCTTGGCCGTCAAAAATGCGTGAGACCAGCTTGAGGAGGCCACCAAGGCGACACGGTAAGGGCTCTCTTTGAGCACCCTGGCCAGGGCCGCTCCCGCCTGCATGCAGCGCTTGGCGGTCGGGCCAGGCGGGTCTGGCTCCAAGGCCACACCGTTCACCTTAACGGGCAGTGCGCCACCCTTTTGACTGATAACCCCACGGCCGTAACAATTGACCGCCATGGGCACCACAGGAAAGCTGAACCCTTCACGGTCGTAGTCCAGATACAACAGAGTGTTGATGAAGGCGTGGGCCAGGCCTGGCTCATGCAGCGGACGGTAGGCATAGGCCATGTCCACTCCCTGGTTGATTAACCCGGAAGTCAGGTATCTGGCCGCCTCAGGATGGCCTTGGTAGTTAAAGACCTTGTCGGCCGGCTCGTCCCAAACGTTGCGCCGGGCCGAACCGTCAGCCCTGGTGAAGGGCGAACAATTGAATTCATCATAGGCCAACACACAGAAGGGGGTGATGACGTCCTCCCTGAAGTTCTCGTACTGGTCGTCACCGAAGATCACTATGAAATCTGGGTTGAAGGCCTGAATCTCCTGTCTCACTTTTCGAAACCCGGCCACCAAGCGCTCCCGGTGCTTCTTAGCCGCGGTATAGCCGTCGTCGTCACCGAACTCAACCCGCATGGCTTCCGGCCAGTTCATGGGGTCTTTGAGACTCTCAGGGAGGCGTTCGTCGTTCTTCAGCGTCCTGAGCAGGGGATACATCTTGTCTTCGTCGGGCGCAATCAGGGCTGGGTAATGGGTTAGGCCTGCGCCAAATATCTCCGCCATCGATTCACCTCTCGGGAGTCAGTCTCGCCGGGATGATTATTGGTTAGGCATTATAGCTGATGTGAGACCTAGATAAATGACTCTGGCGCCGTTATGACCCTGGGTCCCAGATCCAATACTTCGCGATAGCCCCGCCATCAACCCGTAGATCGAAGCCGGTGATCATCTCGGCTTCATCGGAGGCCAGGAACGCCGCTGCTTTGCCGTAGTGGCTGGGGCTGGGTAGCTTCTGCATTGGCAACCCGGCGCCCGGGTCGGCCGGCCAGCCTGGTAACCGCTGTCCGAACCGAGGTCCAGGCCACTCTACCCCCCAGCGCTGGGCACGCTCCAACCCCTCCGCTCTATCGGTGGCGGTGGGGGTAAGACTGTTGACTCTGATGCCGTGTTCCGCCAGGTCCATGGCCACCGCCCGGGTGAAGTTCAGCAACCCTCCCTTTGCGGTGCCGTAGCCGATGTTCCCTGGCTCGCCCTGATGTCCGGCCGTGGAGATGATGTTGATCATGTTTCCGTGTCGGCCCAATTCGATCATCTGTTTGGCGATGAGCTTGGTGAACAGAAATGCGCCGGTCAATAAAACATCGGTCTGCCGCCGCCATTCTTCGACGGACATGTCCAGGATTCCCTTAGTGTTGAACAAGGTAGCGCCGTTGACCAGGATATCCACTCCCCCAAAGGTCTCCTTGGCTCGCTTTACGGCAGCGGTTACCTGGGTTTCGTCGGTAACGTCGCAGGCGATGGAGATGGCCTTCCTGCCCTTGGCGATCACGGACTGTGCACACTGTTCGGCGTAATCCGGATTGATGTCGATGCAGACGAGGTCGGCGCCTTCTTCAGCCAATCCCTCGGCGATGCCACCCATGATGTTTGGGCTGGTGCCGGTCACCAGCGCAATCTTACCTTCTAATTTCATCTCATACGCCCCCGTTGGACTGTGTCATTTCTTGATGCTGTCCATCCACTCTTCGTGCTCTGGTACTTCTTCGCCGACCACGTAAAGGTAGTAGTAGCAGCCCATCGCCCGAGGAACTTAAATTGCTTTCGAAGGTCTTTTACCAGGCCGGAAAAATCTGCGTGGGAACGGAGGTATTTCTGGAACCGGCTGAATTCAGCGGCAAGTTCCAGGATCTTCTGCGCGTTGCTCCCCACGGATTCCAATTTGCGGCGGTTCCTGATGACCCTGGTGTCCTCGGTCAGCCGGTCAACGTCTGTTGGGTTCATGCCGGCCACTTTGGCGGCATCAAATTCGTGGAACGCCTTCCGAGTGCCGGGCCACTTGGACTTAACGATTTTGTAAGACATGCCCGACTGGAAAACGACCTTGCTCATGACCTCGAGGTAATCACCAGGGCTTTGGGGGGTGATCCTATCTGGAGTTTTCATCTCTGGCATGTCATTTCTCTCTGGTCCTGAAGACGCCTAGTCGATGGTCAAGATTAT
>VFHG01000067.1 GCA_009392075.1 SAR202 cluster bacterium | reverse complement strand
GTCGATTCGCTAGCGTAATTCAAGCTGCCGCATTTTAGCAATTTGCCCTAGTTGTCACAAGGGCCGTGATTACGTATTGCGACGCCGATCAGCGCGATTCGGACGTTAATTTAAGTCCCTGATTCAGTCGAGTTTATGGTGACTCACAGAATCCACTAGAAGAATCTTATGATTCCCGTGCGGTCATCATAGCGGAACCGCACTCCGATTGTCTCAGGTACACGTCCCTCTTGCAGCCGCTCCTTGATAGTGTCCTCGATAGTTGAGGCCGCCTGATCGGGTGTTGCGGCGTTGCGGATCACCTCGGCCAGCTCTTCGATGGTCATGTTGTCGGTGATTCCGTCGGTCGCCAGAAAGAGCCGGTCGTCCGGTGATGGAGTTATTTCGACCTGAGCCGGCGCTCCCAGTTTTTCGGATGCGCCGATGGCCCTGGCAACACCGACATGCAAGAAACCTCCGGCGTTGCCAGAAAGTTTCTGGTGGCCGTCTTTGTTGATCAAGAACACCGGGCTATCTCCGGCGGAGACCACCTGAATCTTGTCGCCGCGGCCCAAGACGGCGGAGACGGTTGTCAGTAGGAATCGGCCCGAACCCACGCTGAAAAAATCCTCGTTCATCTCCCCAAGTAGCTGGACGATTTCCTCGGCATTGTTCAGGTCTCCGGCGTCCAAGGCTTCCCGCAATTCGGTGCTTGCCTGTTCGCCGCCATGACCGGTCACGCCGTCCAACACCACGTCTAAAAACTCGCCGTTGCCCAGGTTCTTGCTCAAGAAGCTGTCTTCCCCGTGGGCTGAATTGTCTTGCATCGTTATGACTGTGCTTGCCAACATCGCTGCCAAACCTCAGATGGATTGATTGATTATGATTCCGTTAGGCTAGATAACCGGCCAGTTCCGTGTCCGGGTCGAATAAGAAACCCCGCCAATAGTCATCCTTCAGCCATAGGGCGGCTTCCTGCCAAGTTTGACTCGCCTCGGCGGCGTTTGCCAGCCCTGAGTTCCGCTCTTTGAGTCGGTCCAGGTAGTTCGTCAGGTCTAGCCTAAACTGGGAATAATCCGTGTAGGCGCGCCCCATGATCTTTTCCAGTATCACCGTGCCCGATTCAACCACGGCCGATTCGCAGGGGGCCAGGTTTCGGGCCATCTCATCAAGTTCTTCGCCAATGTTCACGATGGGCCGGATCCCAATCGCATCCCGGTAGCCTGAGGTGTCGGCCGGCGGCTCCATCGGCGTCGTGTAGAACTTCAATATCTCTAAACAGGCGTCGTTGACGTCAAAGGGAGGCCGGCCTCGAGGCGCTTCGTCGTCCAGACGGGCCAGGGCTCCGGTGTCGATGACCACCATCTGCCCGCTCCCGGGCCGGTAGAAGATGTTTTGAGGACGGAGGTCCAGAATCAAATACCCTGCTTTCAGATAGACCTCTTCAAGGTCCAGTAGCTGGTTGTGGACCGGATATGCCGGCCCGCCACTGGGTTGGACCAAAGGGAACAAAGTGAACAGGGTTTGTCCGGCACCGATTGGGACACCTTTGAACTTGGACATCATATCGCCCAGCAGGGGTATGCCGCAGGCCCGCTCTTCTACTATGACTTGGTATTCCTTGGCCAGTTCGTCGCCAAAGAAGTCGTTGTGAATCGCGCGTTCGGTGTAACCGACGATGGGTGAGATTAGCCTGGTTGAGAAACCCACTTCTCGATAAGCCTGCAGGAGCTTCTCGGTACGGGCCTCGATGGCCTCATGCTGGTTGCGGCTTATCGCCTGGGGAACAGGCCGCTTTATCGCCACCTGGTTGCCTGTCTCACGGTCTGTGGCTGCCCTCACCTCATAGTCGGCGCCGGCGCCAAGGCGTCCAGTAAGTTCGTACCGGTTTAGGTCAACCTTCTCCAATGAAACTGCTCCAGGTGAATACGGTGTCGAGTGATGCAATTATTAGACGCGGGGCCGTCCGAATACTTATCTGAAAACCGGAATTTTCGAGTCCAAAAAGCCTGTTCGGAAGCCGATTGGATGGTACCCCTTGGCCTGGGAAAAAGCAATAACAGTCCAAGCCTGTAAGAGGTGCGGCGGCCCGAATCTTATTCTGGAGCCTCCACAGGCGTTTCGGGAGCGCGGTAAAGCAGGGTGGTCCATTCTTCCTGTGGCCATTCGCTGATCAGGGAGAAGCCCAAGGGCTCGACAACGGCGGCCACTTCTTCTTTCTGGGTGTTCAGGAGCCCCGAGGCGATGAATAGCGCGCCCGGTTTCAGGGCGGTGAGGATAAATGGGCAACGGTCGGCCACTCCCCTGGCTGAAATATTGGCTACTGCGAGGTCGAAATCACCGGCAGGGGCGGTTGGATGGGGCACCGAGCCCTGGCCCAGCCTGACTCGCTTGTTGATGCCGAGCCGCCTGAAGTTGCGGCGAGCGGCGGTCACTGCCTGGGAATCGATGTCGAGAGCCGTCACCAAACCGGCGCCCAGTTTGATGGCTGCGATGGTCAATATCCCTGAGCCAGTGCCCAAGTCCAGCACCGTCATGCCTGGGGCGATGTGCTGTTCCATAGCTTGGAGGCAGGTGTCGGTGGTGGGGTGATACCCGGTGCCGAAGGCGACCCCGGGGTCGATCTCGATGACGATGTCGTCTGGACTGGCAGTAAAATCCAGCTCGAGCCAGGTCGGCTTGATGACCAGCCGTTTACCGATGCGCAGAATCCTGAAGTGGGACTTCCAGGATTCCATCCAGTCCTCATCTTCGGGAAGTTCGCGGATCTCCAGGTCCCCGATTGGCTCAATTGCGCCCACCAGACGGACGCCAACGTCTATGCGGGCCATCCGCTGCCTCGATCCTGTTGTGAGGTAGGTGCGAAGAAGGACTTTCCCTTCGCCGGCCAATTCGGTGCTCACTCCCTTTCCGTAGCGGCCGAACAAATAGGAGATTGGTTCAACGTATTCGTGGGGAACGGTGATGCTTAATTCTTGCCAGGCCACCGAGTCTCCTAGGGTTTCTCAGAGTCCAGATTCAAATAAAAAGACCCGCAGGACCGGGGGTCCCCAGGTCTTTTTTCACGATTTGAGGTTCGGGATTTTCTTAGCTGGTAACAACCTAACCTTTCTTATTAAAGATCTTTTCGAAGATTCCCTTGTCTTCTTCGTCGCCGTTTGAAGAGCCAGCATTGCGTGAGTTCCCATTGGACTCGGCGAACGACTGGGCCAGCTCTTGCAACAACTCCTGCTGCCGGTCATCCAGGGAGCCAGGGACTCTGACATCCACCGTTACTCGCAAGTCGCCTCGTCTGCTGCCATGAAGATGCGGCACGCCCTTGCCCTTGATTCTGAATTCAGTACCCGGCTGCGTTCCTTGAGGGAGCTTCAGCTCTTCTTCTTTGCCATCCAGGGTGGGGATGATTTTTTGGGCGCCCAACGCGGCTTCGGCGATGTTGACCGGTAGCACATAGGTGAGATCGGAGCCATCCCGGTCGAAATATTGGTGTTCTTGGACATCGATATAGACGTACAGATTGCCGGTCTCGCCGCCTTCGCTGCCCGCGTCGCCCTCTCCGGTAAGGCGCACCTGCATCCCGCCCTCAACACCGGCGGGAATGGCTACCTCTATCTTGCGGGATTTACGCTCTTTTCCACCGCCCCGGCAGTTGGAGCAAGCTGTCTTGATGATCGTTCCGCGCCCCTGACAACTGCTACAGGTGGTTACCTGGGTGAACTGGCCGAACACGCTGCGCTGGGCGCGCCGGACCTGGCCATTGCCCTTACAAGTGCTGCAGGTGTCCAGAGGGGTGCCCGGTTCGTTGCCGGCGCCGGAGCATGTCCCACAATCTTCAAGCCGCGTCAACTCAACTTCACGCTCCGCGCCGAACACCGATTCCTCGAAGCTAAGGATCACCCGGTGTTGCAGGTCGCTGCCACGTTGGGCCTGCCTGCGGCGGCCTGACCCATTTCCGAAGAAAGAGTCGAAGATATCTCCAAAACCGCCAAAAACGTCGGACCCATCAAATGGTTGACCGGCCCCGCCGCCGGCGCCTACACCGGCTTTCCCGAATTGGTCGTACCGCGACCTCTTTCCGGAATCGGACAGTACCTGGTAAGCCTCGTTGATCTCTTTGAATTTCTCTTCGGCGTCGGGGCTCTTGTTGCGGTCGGGGTGGAATTCCATGGCCTTCTTGCGGAAAGCCCTGCGGATATCCTCTTCGCCAACTCCCCTGCCCACGCCGAGAATGTCGTAATAATCCCTGTCAGCCATTTACGAACACCGTTGTGTTCTGCTCTCCAAGCCGATTTTGATACTAAGACCGTGCCAAGCTGTTCAAGCTATTATAGAGCAGGCATCGTGGCCGCTCAAGGGCGGATACGCCCGGACCTGCTGCTAATCCAAAGTTTAGATGTGGGGATCTCGCGTCCAGTCTGCCAAGATAACTGGTCGAATCGGTTAGTTTTACGCACGCTTCGAACCTGATTTAGTCTTGACACCCTCTAGGCAGATAGTTAGGATGATATGGAGGGGAAATAGCCCCTTTACATAGGCACACTAGGCGGAAAGGAATTAGGTGATTACCATGGAAATTATCATCGTTATCCTAGCCGTCCTGGCGGCCGCAGGGATAGGTGTTGTCATCTGGCTCGCTCTTAAATCGCGGAGTGACGCCGCAGCGGCGCAGACCGCAGGAGAGAGCGCCAAGGGTATTATCACCCAGGCTGAAGAGGACAGCAGAAAGGTCCTTTTAGCGGCGCAGGAAGAGGCTTTAAAACTACGTAACGAAACCGAATCTGATTTGAAGGACCAACGCCAAGAGTTCCACCGCATGGAAAGCAGGCATCTGCAGCGGGAAGAACAATTGGAACGGAAAATAGAAGCCCAGGATGAAAAAGAACGAGATTTAATCTCAAAAGAATCGGATGTTGAAAGGGTGCGGGTTGAGGCGGAGGAACTCAAGGCCGAACAATCCAAAGCCCTTGAACAGGTAGCTGGCCTCAGCGTTGAAGAGGCACGTGAACAGGTAGTACGGCGCGGTGAAGAAGAAGCCGTGCATGACCTGTCCAAGCGGTACTACGAGCTGGAGAAAGAGTACAAAGAAAAGTCCACCCAGAACGCTCGTAAGATCATCACAGTTGCCATTAACCGTCTCGCAACTGACGTAGTTTCTGAAGTTACAACTTCAACCGTATCCCTGCCCAACGATGAGATGAAAGGTCGTCTTATCGGCCGTGAAGGGCGCAACATTCGCACACTTGAAGGCCTTACCGGCGTGGACGTCATTATTGACGACACCCCCGAAGCTGTGACCGTATCTTGTTTCGACCCAGTCAGGCGGGAAGTCGCACGTTTGGCTCTAGAGAAACTGGTCTCGGACGGGCGAATCCAGCCCGCCCGTATCGAGGAGATGGTCAACCGGGCCCAGGAAGAGATCGACCAGACGATATTGAAGGCTGGCGAACAGGCCACCTTCGATGCCGGGGTCAGCGGACTGGACTCGGAATTGATTCGGCTGCTAGGTCAACTGAAATACCGCTACAGCTACGGGGAAAATGTCCTGAAGCATTCCATCGAGGTCTCGTTGCTCTCCGGAATGCTGGCTGCGGAGGCCGGGGCCAATGTACAAGTCGCCAAGATGGGCGGTCTGCTGCATGACATCGGAAAAGCGGTTACCCACGAAGTCTCCGGCCCCCACGCTGAGATCGGCGCCGAGATCGCCCGGAAGCATGGCATCAACCATAGTTCTTATCGGGGTATCTTGGAACACCACAGCGACGACCATGAGACTGTCGAATCGTTCCTGGTCGCAACTGCTGACGCCATCAGCGCATCGAGGCCCGGCGCCCGCAGAGAGTCCCTGGAGCTGTATGTCAAACGGCTCAAGGAGCTTGAAGAGGTCGCCACCAGCTTCAACGGCGTTGAGCGTGTCTTCGCCATCCAGGCAGGGCGCGAGGTCCGGGTCATGGTAAAACCGGACGACCTGAACGACATCGAAGCCGCCACACTGGCCCGTAACATCGCCAAGAAGGTGGAGGAAGACCTGGTCTTTCCTGGTCAAATCAAAGTGACCGTAATTCGGGAAACTCGGAACGTAGAATACGCCAAATAACCGTAGACCCGAGTAACAAATAGGCGACCATGAAGGGGACCCAGTAGCGGGAGCAACCGGCTACTGGGTCCCCTTTCCAATATTTATCTCAGGCTTAAGGAGCTCTGGCACTTGCGCATACTCATGATCGGCGATGTGATCGGAAAGCCCGGCAGAGACGCGGTGCGCGCCCTGCTGCCCGATTTGAAACGTGAGAAGGCGAAGGCCATCGACTTCGTGACCTGCAACGGAGAGAACACCGCCGGCGGTTACGGAATCACCGCGGACACTGCCGCCGAACTCCTGCAGAGCGGCGTGGACGTGCTTACTTCAGCCAACCACATCTGGGACAAAAAAGAGATCATCCCCCTGATGGACGAAGATCTGCCCCTGATCCGGTTGGCCAACTACCCCGGCGCCCCCGGAAGAGGCGATATCCATATGGGCGGGGTGACCGTGGTCAACCTGATGGGCCGGGTGTTGTTGGCATCGTTGGACTGTCCTTTCCGTACCGCTGACGCCCTTCTGGACCAACTGAAAGAAGAAGGCAACGGCAATGTGATAATCGTGGACTTCCACGCCGAAGCGACGTCTAAAAAGCAGGCCATGGGGTGGTATTTGGATGGCAGAGTGAGCGGTGTCCTGGGCACCCACACCCATGTTGGAACCGTGGATGCCAAGATAATGCCCTAGGGAACAGCCTATCTGACTGACTTCGGCATGATCGGACCCAGGGACTTTGTGATAGGCTCGGATAAGGACGCGGTGTT
>VFHG01000066.1 GCA_009392075.1 SAR202 cluster bacterium | reverse complement strand
GCGACAGACGCGTTAGACTCTTGCGGGATCTATCTGGGGACTACCACGGGCCAGTAATTCTACAGCCGCGACGATGGAGATAGCTGGGAATTGATGTTGGACTCTCTACCACCGATATTGTCATTGGAGACTGGGCTGGTCGTATGATTGGGTGAATAGGCCCAAACGACAAAAGGGCGTCCCGAAAAACCGGGACGTCCTTTTGAGTCTACCGCGTTTCGAAATAGATTAGTCGGGGTCCATGTCCGCGAACCGGGGCATCACTTCCTCGGCGAGCAGTTTCATAGACTTCTCCCAGCCTTTTTGGTTGTCCATGTTGTCGTAGACCAGGGACAGCAACGTACCGAAGCCGCCGCACATCTCGTACAGGCTGAGGATCTTCTTCTCAACCGTGTCCGGTGAGCCGATGAGCCAGACGTTCTCGGCCATGTATTCCGGAGTCACGGCGGAGTCTGGGATGCTGGAGTCGTGTTTGATGACATGTAGCAACTGGAACTGTTCGAAGAGGGGCAACAAATATTCACCCCAGACCCTGCCCAGCATGCCGTTCACCGCTTTGTCGTAAGCCTCATCGTCCGAGTCGGCCACCCATACGTCCCTAGTGATGCGCCAGTCTTTTCTACTGGGCGTCTTGCCGCTCCTCTTGGCTCCCTCTAAGACTGCAGCCCAGTGGCTGACCACGTAATCCTCATTGAATGCCAGGCTCATGGGGATGAATCCCCGCTCGCCGGCGATCTTGAGGGTCTCCGAGGACGGACTGACCGAGGCGACGCCGATGGGCGGGTGCGGCTTCTGAAACGGCTTGATGTGGTGTTTCAGAGTGCCGTATTGAGGTTCCGGCAGATTGACGTTCCAAAACTCGCCCTTGTACTCAAATGGTTCGTCCTCGGCCCAAAGCCTAAGGATTATGTCGATCGCTTCCCGGGTCATTTCCCGGTGTTGGCCTCCCAGGCCGTCCACGTCAAACATCGTGTAGTCGGTGGGCAGCCCGCCCGAGCCTATGCCAAACATGAAGCGTCCCTGGGCCATGTGGTCCAGGTAGGCCACCCGGCACGCCAACTCGGCTGGATGATGGTAGGGCAACAGGTGTACGCCGGTGCACAGGCGGATGTTCTTGGTCAGCATCAGGGCCTGGGCGATCATCAGGTCAGGCGACGGGACCGGTTCCCACAGCGCCGTGTAGTGCTCCCCGATCCAAGCCTCAGAGAAGCCAAGTTTGTCGGCCAGAACTAGGCAGTCTAAGTCCCATTGGTGGGCTTCAAAAACTTCCCGCTCCGGCGGATGGGAGGGCATCAGAAACAATCCGTACTCCATGGTCACTCCAAGAACTATATTTAAGAACGATATTTTGGCCAACGGTTGCTGAGAGAGCACCATTCTAGCGTTTGGCGGCCAATTGGCAAATAGGGGTTCAGGAATTGGTTTAAAAACGGCTAAACCGTCACATCCTGTGCCC
The DNA here is from genome assembly GCA_009392075.1 of SAR202 cluster bacterium. Next base: position 4,653 of record VFHG01000066.1, on the reverse strand, counting down.
ATTATGGTTTTGTTGTAATACAAAGTGTGCTGTAGTATTCTTATTTCCGTTGAAAGAGAGCTTTTTCTGGACCAGGCCAATGTTATTTGTTTAGTCTTCTGAGTATGGGCAACCCCTGGGGTAAGGCCCGCGGCGCGTTCTACGGTTGGTGGATGGTGGCCGTCAGCGGGTTCATCATGGTCATCACTGCCGTGCCGGTCTTCCAGGCGATCGCCGTTTGGTCGGTGGCTTTAGAGGCCCAATTTGGCTGGAGCCGCACCCAGTTGGGGCTCGCACTCAGTTTCACCCGTATTGAGGGCAGCATCACCGGCCCCATCGCCGGGTACCTGGTTGACCGCATGGGCACCCGCTTCATGGTGTTCACCGGGCTATTGATACTCACTGCAGGATTCTTCCTGTTCAGCCAGGTCCAGAACCTTTGGATGTTCTATCTGGCCTATTTCATCATGTCCGTTGGCCAGGGACAGGCTGGGTGGATCACCGTGATGACCTTATTGAACCATTGGTTCGTACGGCATCGTGGCATGGCCATGGGTCTGGCCATGATGGTAATGGGCGTCGGCGCGCTGATTTTGGTGCCTTCGATTGCTTGGTTGATCGACCCCGAAGCCGACCGTCTCGGCTGGCGGCGCACAGCGGAGATTCTGGCTGTTGTCGCTCTGGTATCGGCATTTGTTTTGCCCAAGGTGATACGCAACAAGCCGGAGGATGTGGGCGGCTACCCAGACGGCGTCCCCCCAGTGCCGGCTGCGTCTGAAGAAGGCGAGGGAAATGACGAGATTGAACTGACCATCGGCCAAGCCCTGCGCACTCAGGCTTTTTGGACCATTTCCTTCGGCCATGGGTTCGGTTCGATGGTTGTGCTGGCTACCATGTCTCACCTTGGGCTCTTGTTGCAGGATGTGGGCTATGGTGTGCAGACTGCCGCATGGGTCATCACAGTCCAGACGGCAGTCTCCATCGTGTTCCAGTTTATCGGTGGGTGGCTCGGAGACCGGATACCCAAGAACATCGCACTATTCATTTTCACCGGCATCCAGGGCGCCGGAGTGGTGTTCTTGACCCTGGGCTCAAGCCTCTACTATTTCTACATTTTCGCAGTGTTGTTCGGCATCGGATTCGGCGGCCGCACGCCCTTGACCACGGCCATCAGGGGCGAGTATTTCGGCCGCGCATCTTTCGGCAAAATATTGGGCATCTCGACAGTGCCGATGAATTTTTTGCTGCTCATCGCCGCCCCACTGGCTGGCTTCATGCGGGACGAATTGGGCGACTACGACATGGCTTTTTTGCTGCTGGCCGGCCTCAACACCCTGGGCGCGGTCCTGTTCCTAATTGCCCGGAGACCCAAATTGGAACACCTGATCGAAGCTGGCGCGGCGAATTGAGTCGACCAGAACGAAAAAGCGGTAATCGCAAGGTTTCTCGTAGCGTACCCTCCTCATTTGTCATTCTGAGGGGGCCGCAGCCGACGGAGAATCCCGTTGCTGAGCACAAACACGCCATGGTTCCGCCAGACCGATGTACGTTTCCGCCGCCAACGAGATTCCTCACTCCGCTCGGAATGACAATAGGAATAGGCTTGTTAGAGTGATGGAGTCGTAGAGAGCCACTGGTCGTGGATCGTGATTGATTGGTATGACTAGAGAAATCCCCTCTCCCACGCTTGGAAGAGATTTAAGGTGAGGGCAACGTTTCTGCGCAACTCATCCACCAGCCGCCAAATGGCGACAAAAAGGCCCCGCCATCCTTAATGGTAGGGCTTTTTTACATGGCCACACATACTACCCGGCTCAAGACCAGGTCCGGCCCCTAGCCTATGCTTTTGGCCAGCAGTTCCTTCAATTCCACAACTGTGGCTGCGATCCAATCTTCAGCCTTGGCGGCGGTGCGGGTCCGACGCTCCCGGCTGAACGCTTGGTCGTCGATGCCTGGGTTCTCGTCGCGGATGGCCTGCTCGATCGCATGCTGCTCTTTGGCCGCGACCTCAGGTCGTTCGATCCAGTGGCAGATGTACTCGTGGTCTGCAGTGTAGAACACGGCCACCGGGATAGACATGTACTTTCCCTCTTTCAGGTACTCGTCCATGATGTCGGTGTGGGAATCCCTGGGGAAGATGCTGATGGGGATTCCGGCGGCGTCGGCTATCTTGGCCAAGACCGGCAGGCCGCGGATCACGTCGCCGCACCAGTCCTCGCCTAGGACCATCATCTTGGCAGGGCCGTTGGGCCGTTGGACTAATTCCTTGAAGAAAGCGGTGTCTTCATCGCTAACCTTGAAGCCGTCGTAGAACCCTTCGAACCGGGCTTTGTTGACCTTGATCTGGTCCATATAGCTGGGATAGTCGAACCCCTCGGAGAACCGCTCGGGGGTTACAACACTGTCCTCTCTGGCCATAGCTCCTCCATATTTTGCTGGGTTGCATTGCTTACTAATATTGGGAATCTGGGACGGACCGCCGGTCCGTCAGCCGATCTCTCAACCGGTCATGCCCTCAAAGCCCACCTCCACCCGCCCGTCGGGGTAGATGATGATCGGCACGGTGTCGGCGTAGTCTAGGGCGGTGTCTAGGTCGTCTTGGTTCTGGTCCACCCTGATCTCTTGGTACTCGATTCCATCCCGCTTCCAGGCGGCGCGCAAGGCGTCGCAGGCGGGGCAGACGGTTAGCGTGTAAACCACTGGGATGTCGGCCATCTAATAGGCTCCCTAATCATTGATAAGCGGCTAAGAAGGCCATTCTACAACGGGCGCAGGGCGGTGTCATCTGGGCTGGCGTCGACTTCTTGTCGCCTCATATTCCCGTGGCTATAATGGCGCAGTTGAATCAGTAGTCTCAGGAGAAGTTATGTTTGCGCTATTTGTAACCGCCAAGATCAAGGCAGGGCACAGGGCCGAATTCATCGAAGCCACCATGGGCGACGCCGTCGGCTCCAACAACGACGAGCCGGGCTGTCTGCAGTTCGATGTCCATGCCGACCCCAACGACGAGAACACGGTCTACCTCTATGAGGTCTACGAGAACCGGGACGCCTGGGAGACTGCCCACCGGGCCGCCCCTCACTACACCAAATGGCGCGAGACTGTCTCACCCTGGTTCGACGGCGACCCAACCCGCGTGGAACTTAATCCCATCTTCACCAAAGACAAGGGTCAGATTTAAGCAACGGTCACAAAAGCGAAGTAAAAAAGAAGGTTCACCCCAATTTCATAAGAGTGAACCTTCTTTTTGCATATCCTTTCTCCCGCGCCAGGGGAGAGTTAGAGAGGGGGCCGAACACTCGCCTGAATCCTAGTTTCACCCTTGAAACGAAGGCATGATCTTCTCGCTGAGCAACTTCAGCGATTTGTTGGCCGTTTCCTGGGACACCAGTCCCCGGTTGGTCAGCATCAAGTTCCTGACCCCTACGTCCCGCATAGAAGCCACCTGCTCTGCCACCCGCTTGTATCCGCCGATCAACGATTCCGAAGCATCCGGATCGGGGGACTCTCCGTAACCCGATTGGCCCAACGGCGGCCGCTGCATAGATATCTCCATCTCGGGCGGGTTCCACTCGGCACGAATCTCTTCAAGGTATTCGTAGGCCTGGATGTGGGCCGGGAGGAAATCTCCCATCGCCTCGTCGTCGGTATCGGCGATGTGCATCTCGCGCCAGACCCAGATCTGGTCCAGGCTCTTCTCCACCTCTTCCTCGCTGAACCCGGCCCCGGACATGGTGTCGCGGTACAGCTCGATCTTCTCCCCAGTGGCGTTGCACGAGGCGCCCCGGATGAGCACCGGACGGCCGATCTTGGCCATCTCGACCAGCGAAGCGTCGCCGGTGCAGGCCCGGGCCAGCGGCGGATGGGGCTTCTGGTAGGGCCGTGGCCGGACCGAGGGGAACGACACGTTGAAGAACTCGCCTTCGAACTTCACGTTGTCTTCAGTCCAGGCTTTTATAAGAAGTTCTTCGGCCTCGTCCAATTGGGCGACCCCCAGACTCGTGGTGGTGCCAAACCCGACGTACTCGTAGGCGTTGTAGTTGGAGCCACGGCCCGTGCCGACGATTAGGCGGCCCTTGGACAGGTTGTCCAGCAAGGCGGTCTGAGTGGCCACCCGCACCGGGTTGTGCAGCGGCAGTTCCAGGATGCCGAAGCCCAGCAAGATCTTTTTGGTCCTGACGGCCACTGCGCTGGCGAACACCAAGGGGTCGCCGTAGACGCACTCGCCGGTGAAATAGTGCTCGGCGAACCAGATGGCGTCCATCCCCAACTCCTCAACGAGTTGGGCCTCGTCCAGACAGGCCTGGATCTCCTGCCCGTCCCGGCTGTCGTCAAACTTCATGGGATAAAAGAAATGCCCGAAGCGCATGTTTCGTTGCTCCTAGTTGTGCTTGGCGGGGGTATTGTACTACCGATAGTGCCGACTAGAGCGCCGGTCAATGCCAGGCCGATTGTAATATGATGGGCGGTGACCGTTTGATAGCGGCTTGGACCGGCCCGGAACGCTTCCCGCCAACGCTTCTCTATGGACGCTTGAATATGCCAAAACGGATGCTCATGAACGCCTTCTCCATGAACTGCGTTTCGCACATCCAGCAAGGATTGTGGGTCCGCGACGACACCCGCCAGCTTGAGTATAACCAGCTAGACCCGTGGGTGGAGCTGGCCCAGATC
>VFHG01000065.1 GCA_009392075.1 SAR202 cluster bacterium | reverse complement strand
ACGTAGATGGAACCCTGGGAGTCGACGGCGATGCCGTGGGGGGCGATGAACTGTCCGGGGCCCTCCCCTTCGTTCACGTCGCCGAACTGGCTGACCAGACTGCCCTTCAGGTCGAAGATCGAAACACGGTGTCCCAGGCCGGGGGCGTCATCAACGCCGCCCATGCCGTTCAACTCGCCGACGTAGATGTGCTCGCCCCAGAGGACCATGGAGTCGGGCCGGTGGATGTTGCTCCACATCGTGATGAATTTGCCGTCGGTGTCGAAAAGCTGGATGCGGTGGGCTTCCCGGTCGACTACATAGACGTTGGCGTTGCTGTCGATGGCGATGTTGTGGGGGCGGATGAACTGGCCTGCGTCGATGCCGGGGCTGCCCCAAGAGAACTTGTACTCGCCTTCACCGGTGTAGACGTGAATGCGGGAGTTTCCATAGCCGTCAGACACGTAGATATCGCCGTTCCCTGGGTGGATGGCGGCCGAAGTGGGCCGGTTGAAGGGCTCTCCGCTCCAGCGGGGCTTTGGGTTGTTTCGGTCGCCGATCTCCATCAGCTTATCGCCGGCGGCGCTGAACTTCTGGATGGTGTGGATGCCATCATCTGCGCAGAGTAGGGAGTCGTCATGTGCGATGTACAGACCGTGGGTCCGGTCGTCGCTGAAATGTCCTTTTCCGAAGGACCGGATGTAGTTGCCGTCCCGGTCCAGCACAATGATTGGTTCCTCGCCGCGGGTGAGGACGAACACGTTGTCTTGGGAGTCGATGGCGACGCCCGGACATTCTTTGAAGGTCATGCCGTTGGGTAGTTTGGCCCAGTTCTCAACAAAGTTATAGCGGAAATCCCCAATACCGTAGATCTCTGGCATGTTGTGCACCTTCTGTTACTGATTTTTAGCTGCGGTTGCTGCCTGCTTGAACGTGAAAAATAGGCGCTGAGAAGCGTTTGTGGACAGGCATAGACATCCTAAGTGTGGCCGATTCAGGTGTCAATGGCTGGGGCTAGGCGGGCACCGGTGGTCATCTGAATCAGGGATCCTACACCGAGTTTGCGCCCTAATTTGCAGGGTCGCCCCAACCCTAACCTTCTCACTGCGAGGTGGAAGGGACATTTTCGATGCTGAAAGCTGACAGCTATTGAATGACTTGCCCGCCTTCGCCTTTAAGGTAGTCGGCGGTGCGCAGGGCCAGGGCCTGGATGGTGGGCGTGGGGTTCACGCAGGCGCTGGTGGTAAAGATGCTGCCGTCGATGATGAACAGATTCGAAACATCATGTGTCCGGCCCCAGCGGTCAACCACCGAGGTCTTGGGGTCTTCCCCCATCCGGGCGGTGCCTAGTAGATGCCAACCGGCGTTTCGGCGCAGAGTGGACGAGAATACTTTCGTGGCCCCAGCAGCCTCCATGATCTCGGTAGCCCGGGCCACGCCGTGCTCCAGCATCTTAGCGGTGTTTTCGCTGATCATGTAGTTGATCTTGGGCGCCGGTATGCCGTCACTGTCGGTCATTTCCGGATCTAGGGTGACCATGTTGTGCTCTTCAGGCAGGTCCTCGGACATGATCGCGATGCCGACGGAGTGGCCGAACCTCTGTTTGAACTCGTCGTGATGGTCCTCACCCCAGGCCACTTTCTGTCCCATGAGACCGCCAAGCGCCGCGGCCAGCGGAGCATTGCCGTAGGACAGGATCTGAAGTTCGTACCCACGAATGAAATCGTGGTCCGGGTTGGTCTCGTAGAATTCTTGGCTCAGCATGGTGCTGCCACGAGGCCCGCCGTCTTCCGTGCTCAGCCACTCGTCGAAGACCCCCAACACAGAACCAACCGGGTGGTGCATCAGGCACTTGCCAACGAGGCCGCTGCTGTTGGCTAGACCGTTGGGAAAGATCGCCGATGTGGAGTTCAGCAGGAGGCGGGCGGTGCCGATACCGTTGCAGGCTAGCACCACCACCTTGGCCTTTTGTTCTTTCAGTTCTCCGTCCTGATAATACAGAACTCCGGTGGCATTCCCCGACTCATCCACCAAGATCTCCCTGACTCTGGCGTGAATCTCCAGACGGGCGCCCCCCTTGAGCGCCGCTGGCCAATAGTTGAGGTCCGCGCTGGCGAAGGACCGGAGAAAACCGCCCATGTCCGGATCCCGGCCATCGTAGGCGACGGATGAAACGGCGGTGTCGGAGGCCCACCAGTGCCAGCCCAGTTTGTCGATGGCCTTGGCCAGTAATTCGCCGCTTTTTCGGATGGAGAGAGGAGGGCAGGGCCGCTCTGGCTTCTCCGGATATGCCGGGTCTCCCATGAGGCCGGAAACGCCCATCATCCTGTCATTCTCGTCGTAGTAGGGTTCCAATTCTTCGTAGGTGACAGGCCAATCTTCGGCCACGCCTTCTAGGGTCTTGACCCGGAAGTCCGACGGATGGAAACGAGGGAAATGGGCTCCCCAGTGGATCAGGCTGCCGCCGACGGCGTTGTACATCAGCGGAGCGATGGGGGTTTCGGTCTCGTTGACTGGATAGTCCGCCGGTAGGCCGCGAAACCCGGGGTCTGGGTGGAAATCCGTCTGCAAGTGTATCTGGGCGTCTGCATCGGAGGTGGGAAAGGCGTCTTCGGCAACCCAACCGCCCTGCTCCAAGCACACCACATTGATTCCCGCCTGGGCCAGGCTCCAAGTGAATGCAGCACCGGATGCCCCTGCCCCAACCACAAGTACGTCTGCGATCTCCTCGCTCTTTGCCATAATTTTTCAACTCCGAGTGTGATGGATATGCGTAGGGGCACGGCATTGCCGTGCCCCTACGGGTGGTTTACTGGGTTGCCGGTTTCTGGTTACCGGCGCTCGAACATGGCGGCGACGCCTTGTCCTCCGCCGACACACATGGTTTCCAGGCCGAACTGGGCGTCTCGCGCTTCCATCTCGTTTAACAGTGTGGTCAGGATTCTGGCGCCGGTAGCGGCGATGGGATGGCCTAGTGAGATGCCCGAACCGTTGACGTTCAAGTTGTCGTGGTTGGGCAGTTTCCACTCGCGGAGCACGGCCAACACCTGGGCGGCAAACGCCTCGTTAAGCTCGATGACGTCCATGTCTTCCAGGGACATACCCGTCTTTTCCATCAGCTTGCTGACGGCAGGCACCGGGCCGATACCCATGGTGGCGGGATGGCAGCCTGTCACGACCCAGCCCTTGAGGAAGCCCATGGCCTCTAGGCCCAATTCTTCCAACTTGTCTTCAGCTACAACCAGGCATACCGACGCGGCGTCATTCTGGCTGCTGGCGTTGCCGGCAGAGACCGTGCCGTCCTTCATAACTGGGCGGAGACGGCCCAAGACCTCCAGAGAGCTATCTCCACGCGGACCCTCGTCCTTGTTGAAGATTATCGGGTCACCACGACGCTGAGGAATCTCCACTGGAACAATCTGGGAGTCGAACTTGCCGGATTCCTGGGCGGCAACAGCGCGCTGGTGGCTGCGCAGGGAGTACTCGTCTTGTTCCTCTCTGG
>VFHG01000064.1 GCA_009392075.1 SAR202 cluster bacterium | reverse complement strand
CGTCTGGCTGGCGGCATTTTGGAGATTATCGCCGCCCGAGCACGAAGGATTCAATGCAAGCTCAGACGGGAAGTAGACTCTACTCTAACATCAAATCAGCAACAAGCCCGGCTTGGAACGATTCGGGAAAAGTACTGTCATCGGGGCGGACCCAACTCCGGAGTTGGCGGCGACGGTAGCACAGAACCAATGAGGCCGTTAAGCGGACAGCGAACCGTGACCGGTCTGAAATTCTGGCGTGCCGCCGGGGGATTGCCCGGGAGGACTGGCCTAGTCTCCGCCGGTCGCGGGCAGCCGCCCGTTAACGTGGGCGAGGGCGACGGTCAGATAATCAAGGGCCAACCTGGGCAGCAGGAAGAGTTGGCGAACGCTCTCTTTGGCTGCCACGCCGATGCGGACGCTCAGGGCTTCGTCTTGAAGTAGTTCCACCAGCCTCTGGGCGCATTCATCGGGCGAAGACACCAGGAAGCCGCTCACGCCATTGTTGATCTGAACGCGGATACCACCCGCATCGCCACCGATGACCGGTTTGCCCTTCCACATACCCTCGGTGACGGTCAGGCCGAAGCCTTCTCTCGTGGATTTCTGCATCAGGACTTTGGATGCCATCTGGACCGCATTCACAACCTCGTCCACCGAAACCGGCATCTCGCTGGGGTCGAAATACAGGTGGATATCCAGGTCTCCAGCAGCGTGATCAGCCACGGTGTTATAAACTTTCGCTCCCTCTGGGTCGTCGGTAGCCTGGCTCAAGCCCAGAAGAGCTAATTGCAGGCCAGGGACCGACTCTCGGGCGATGCGGAACGCGTCGATCACACCCCAAGGGTCTTTCCAAAGGTCAAACCGAGAGACTTGGGTGATCAGCGGCCGGGAGGTGTCGATGCCCATGGCACTGACTATTTTTTGGGCTTGGTCCATGTCCATGGGGGTGTTTTTGATGGTCAGCGGGTCGATGGCCGGAGGCGCGATGAGAACGGGCACTTTATCCCCCAGGTCCTTCGGTACATAGGCTTGCTGAGAAAAGATTAGTTGGTCGTAGTCCTGGGTCAGGGGCATCAGGGCGTCCAGCACCGACTTGTTGGGCGTCGTAAGGTCGATATGGCAAATCCAGATCCAGGTTTCACCCTCTTTCTTGGGTAGCAACCTAGCAAGAGGAAGAAGCTGGGGGTCGTGCACGAACCAAACATCCGCCGTGAGGCTTTTGGCCTTCATGTCGTCTGCCACTCTCTGGATGCAACTGAAGTAGATGTCCAACTCCTCGGGAGAGAGTTCACCCTCGGAACCCTGGAGCATGTTGTGAATCTTCTTGGTTACGTCGAAGAATTCCGCAGCGTCCGGGTTTATAACGATCCGTTCAGTCTCGATACCTAGGGAGTTGCCCAAGGGCACCATTGATTGCAAAATCTCGGCGACCCCGCCGCCGGTGGCGGTGCTGTTCAGATGGAGAACTCGTAATTTTCCCAACTCTCCGGCAACCGCAGCTAGTTCGTCGGCCAGTTTTGGGTCAAGCAATGGACGGTAATCATCGAATCTAACGGGCGGGTGGTCAAGCCTGGAGTACATGGGCGTAATTTCCTTGTTCAACTTTCAAAATTGGAGGAAAATTCGCGCTAAATCGCGAATATATAGCTATTAACATCATTACACCGCCGCGGCATTACTGCAATCCTCTGTACCCTAAAATTGCAGAAATTCGACTAGCTGATTACGCCAACGGAGCGCGGCAGCCGTATCTGCGCCGAAATCGTCAAAACATGCGTCGAAAAGGGTAAACCAGATGTGAAGATCAGTGGGTGAAAAGGTTGGCTTACTCGACCGTCACTGATTTCGCCAGGTTCCTAGGTTGGTCCACGTCCCGGTGCCTGAGCAGCGCGATGTGATAGGCCAGCATCTGCAGTGGAACGGTGATGAGCAGGGGGATGAGATGTTCCGGCGCCTCCGGGATGTACAGGGCGTGGTCAACATCCGCAGACAACTGAGAATCTCCCTCAGTTAACACGGCGAGTACCCGGCCGTCCCGGGCCTTAACCTCTTTCACGTTGTTAACGACTTTGTCGTAAAGGAAGTCCTTGGGCGCCAATGCCACGGTGGCCATCGCATTATCGATCAGCGCGATTGGTCCGTGCTTCATCTCTCCAGCGGGATAGCCTTCCGCATGGATGTAACTGATCTCTTTTAATTTCAGGGCCCCTTCAGTGGCGATGGGCGCATTCATTCCTCGTCCCAGGAACAGGAAATTGTCGAACTGCGCATATTCTTGGGCCAAGTGCTGGTATACCGCGCCATTGGCCACCAGATCGCCCAACAACCTGGGGGCCTGCGCCAAACCGTCTACCAGTTCTTGTCCTTTCGCTGTGTCCAAAACTCCCCTAGACTGGCCTAGGAAGATGGCCAGGAGGTTCAATATGGTCAGCGAGGCCACAAAGGTCTTGGTGCTGGCCACGCCAATCTCGATTCCGGCCCGCATATAAAGAGTCCCATCGGCTATGCGGGATGCCTGGCTACCCTCTGAATTGCAAATGGTAATCAACTTTCCGCCTTTGTCCTTGACCATCTGCATCGCGGCTACGGTGTCGGCTGTTTCGCCCGACTGTCCGATGGACACAACCAAAGTCCGTTGGCCGATGTACGGGTCGCGGTAGCGGAATTCAGATGCGCTTTCCGCCTCGGCGGGCAGACCGCTGTAGCGCTCCACCAGGTGGCGTCCAACCTGGGCGGCGTTTAAGCTAGTGCCGCAGCCGATGAGCATCACCCGGTCCAGATCGGCGATCTCCTGAGGCGAGAGTGGAAAATCCGGAAGGTCCACCCGGCGAGTTTCAAAGTTGACCCGCTCGCGCATGGCGCTGGCCACCGCCTGTGGCTGTTCCATGATCTCTTTCAGCATGAAATGCTGGTATCCAGCCTTGTCCACCAAGATCTCTTCCTGAGAGACCATCCGGGGCTGCTTGTCTATGTGGTTCCCTTCCAGGTCTTGGTACTCAACTTTGTCCCGGGTGACCACCACCATTTCGCCGGTTTCCAGAAAGCCCACCTGTCCAATGTTGGACTCGGTTTGGAGCAGGGGCAGCAACGCGGGCAGGTCGCTCCCGATGATCGCCTGGCCCTCTGCTTGGGCCACCACTATTCCGCCGGCGTGGCCCAATCGGAGCGCGCAGATCTCTGCGGCATCTCCTTGCAAGATGGCGGAGATGGCCTGGGAGCCCTTTACCATGCGTCCCATTCGCCGGAACGCCTCTTGGAAGCTGAGACCCCGGTCCATACCCTCTTCCACCAGATGGGTGAGGACTTCAGTGTCGGTCTCCGAGCCAAATTCGTGTCCGGCGTCGATCAACCGCCGTTTTAACTCTAGGTAATTTTCAACAATCCCGTTGTGGACCACGGCGATGCGCTGCTCACAGTCCGTATGGGGATGCGCGTTCTCGTGGGAGGGGCGTCCGTGGGTAGCCCAGCGGGTGTGTCCCAGGCCAACGGAACCATTGGGGTGTTCTCCAGTGCTCTCCAGGCCGCTGACTTTGCCCACGGTCTTGCGCAGTTGGATATCACCATGGGAATTAACTACGGCGATACCGGCGCTGTCATAGCCCCGGTACTCAAGCCGCCTTAGACCCTCGTAAATGATAGGCCAGGCTTCTTGTCCGCCAACATATCCAACTATGCCGCACACAGGCTTTTCCGGCGATGCTCGTTACGCCAGACCTCAGTATCAAGATCAAGATGAAACGCGCCGCGAAAACCGGCAAGGTTATCGAAAAGCGTTTAAGAACAGTATAAGAACACCTAGAATTTGGTGTCAACGGAACCAGGCGTAAACGGCAACCAAAACCGAATCAATTAGTATCGATTAGCGGTGAAATGGCGGACGTTTACACGCACTCTGACGTCAAGAGTTTGCTCAAGTTCTTGGAGAAATCTTCCAAGGTGTTGCGGGCCTTTCTGCGGATCAGCGGTTGCCCCAGTTCGCCCAGGCGGCCCATGAATGTCGTGTCTGCCACTATCTCCAACTCGGTCTCGGTGGGTGACTTGGCCGTAACTTTCATGCTCATGTTGGTCTTGACGCCGCCACCAACCCGCCGGTCATTGGCTTCAACCAGGAAATGGGCCTCACCGGATTCGGCGTCTTGGGACAATACGGTGATAACCCCGCTCAGGTTCATGCCCATCGGTCCAACCCTGGCCTGGAGAGTTGCCTGGTAGCGGGCTTCGCCATCCGGGGTAATGTCTTTGAGTCCCGGGATACAAGAGGCAGCCTTGGGTATGTCCATAACCAGAGTCCAGGTGGCCTCACGGCTGGCGGGAACGACCGAAACAATCTCAACCTTCATACCGGCTAACTTCCCACCGGTATGGCAGCCATGGCCTGTTCCACGGCGCGGCGGGCGAAGACCTCGGCCATGTCAGTTTTGTATTCGGCGGAGCCTCGGAAGTCCTCCAAGGGGTCCACTACATCTTTGACCAACGCCGCCGCCGCCCGAATATTCTCGTCTGTTAGAGGCTTTCCGCGCAAGGCGTCCTCGGCATCTTTGGCCCTGATCGGCGTAACCCCAGCCGAGCCCAGAACTATGCGGACGTCTTTGCAGGTTCCGTCCTGTTCCTTGGAAACCACCGACGCCACTGAGACTGTGCCGTAGTCGTCGGCCGTGCGGGGCAGGAACTTCAGGTAGACCGAACCTGAGCCAACGGGCACCCGGGGCACCAACACGCTGGTCATCACCTCGCCAGGCTGACAATCGGTCTCGTAATAGTCGATAAAAAAGTCTTCCAGCGGCACCACCCGGTCTCCGCTCGAGGACGTCATAACAGCAGACGCTCCCAAGGCGATCAATGCTGGAGGCGGGTCTT
>VFHG01000063.1 GCA_009392075.1 SAR202 cluster bacterium | reverse complement strand
CTATCGTGAACCCTGTCGTAAGCCTGTCGTAGGTCCTATCGTGAACCCTGTCGTAGGTCCTATTGTAGGTTCCAGATGTTGATCACCCCGCTTGCGTCACCCACCCACACCTGCGCCGATATGATTTGGTTGTTGCCTGCATCGTCTGTGGCCGACACGCTATAGATGTCTTTAGATGTCTTTGATCGAAATTAGGGCTGTAGGCCAGGTGTATTTGTCCTCAGAGAATGAACCGCCGCCGAAGTCGACCAATAGGTCGCTCCAGTAATCTCCCCCAAACTTTGTCTTCCTCCTGGTCCATGGCGGTGACCATGATTATTGGCACCTGCGAACATTCGCGAATCTTTTGGCAGGTTGTGAAGCCGTCCATCTGAGGGAGCATCACATCAAGTAGGACCAGCGACGGAGTGAAGTTTGGCAACATCTCCAGTGCCTCGTCCCCAGGAAAAGCGTGAGTAACCCTGTAACCGACCTGTTCCAAAACGAAACGTTCAAGGCGTGAGATCCGATCATCGTCTTCCACGAGAAGAAGCATGCCGCCATTCGCGGCTGAAATCCCGCCGGCGCCGGTACTGCCCAAAGCCATATTTGAGAGTGCCTCAGAATACTCCGATTAGTTTCAACGCTAGCACGGGATTACATTAAAAGAGAGCCGCCGAAAAATCGTTTAGGCGGAACGACCACGACTAGGCTGAATACCAGCCAAAGCAAGGCTTTTTGATGAGGGTATTGCCTAGCAATGATTGGGCATATAGAATGTTTTATTGTTGCGCTCAAACCAACCAATAATCTTAGGAGGACAGGTGATTGGAAGTACTAGGTTGTCATCTCTTACTGGAACTGAAGGACTGTAACCCCAAACTACTCAATGACCTTTCATACATTCGCCATGCGATGATAGAGACGGCCCAAGACGTAGGCGCCACCATCGTCGGTGAATCCTTTCACCATTTTTCGCCTCAAGGCGTTACCGGAATTTTGGCTATTGCCGAGTCTCATATCTCCATTCACACATGGCCTGAATATGGCTATGCGGCAGCGGATATATTCTCCTGTGGAACATCATTCCGACCCAGGGAGGCCGCTACCAAACTGGCCGAGGCCTTGGAATGCCGTAACCCTGAGATGCAAGAGATAGAACGCGGTCTGGTGGTCCAGGAGGCCGTGGGACTCTAACCGGGCCCGCACTAACAGATGGTCCTGTCCGGCGATTGGTTCACCGAGGAGATCTACCCCGACTTGTCCATGATGCTCAAGGTGCGCAAGGTCTATTACTCAGGCCAGACCGCGTACCAAAAAGTAGAAATCCTGGACTCAGAGCTATTTGGCCGTAGTCTGGTACTCGACGGCAAAACCCAGTCTACCGAACGGGACGAGCATATCTACCACGAATCGCTGGTGCATCCGGCGATGCTCTGCCACCCTGAACCAAAGCAGGTTTTCATCGGCGGCGGCGGCGAAGGCGGCACACTACGGGAAGTATTGGCCCACAGCTCTGTGGAACGCGCGACGATGATTGATTTGGACCCGGAAGTGGTTGAACTCTGCCGCAAATACCTCCCCAACCATCACCAAGGTAGCTTTGACGATTCCCGCACGCATCTGCTCCATGAAGACGCCCGCGGCTACTTGGAGAACACATCCGACTTCTACGATGCGATTGTCCTTGACCTGGTTGACCCGTTGGAAGGCGGGACCGCCGCTTTGCTCTACACCCAGGAGTTCTACTCAGCGGCCAAATCTCGACTGAATCCCGGTGGTGTGCTGGTTACACAGTCAGGCCCAGCCGGACTGCTCAGCTACAAAGAGTGCTTCACCACTATCTTCAATACGCTGAGTACGCTTTTTACCCACACCACGGCCGCTCAAGTGCATGTCCCGGCGTTCCAAACGCTATGGAGTTTCACCATCGCTTCCGACATACCGTTCGCCGAGAACCCAGAGGAGCAAGTCGATACGGAACTTGCCCGGCGGCTGTCCAAATCTCTGAAATACTACGACGGCGTGAGCCACCGGAACATGTTCTCTCTGACCAAGTTCCAACGAGACGGGCTAGCAAGCGAAGACCGGATCAACCGGGACGACGACCCAGTATTCATGTTCTGATCAGCCGAGATTATTACCTGCCGGTGGTAGGCGGGTGTTTGGCCCGCCCGGAAAGTCGACCGTAAAACGTAGGGGCACGGCATTGCCGTGCCCCTACGTTTTTATTCAGTTTAGCTGGCTTTGAAGAATGTTATGGGCGGATGAGGACCCGAGTGGTGCCGTCGGGGTCGGACCGCTTGGTCAAGACCTCGTGTCCGGCTCTCTCAGCCCAGAGGGTGACATCGTAGATATTCAGAGCGTCGGCTAGGATGGCCTCAACGAAGGATTCTTTATCCCCATCAATCTGCTTGGTCAGGGCGGCGAGGACGCCGGCGCAGCTCTTGCCACGGCCATCAATCACAACCCAGCCGTTAGAGTCGCTGACCGGCACAACCTCGCCGTCATGTACGTCAACCTCGCCGCTCTTTCGGAGATCGACCTGCCGTTTGAATTCGGCAACCGCTTCCCATGCTACGGCCCGGTCACGCTCTCCGTTGCCGCAGACCGCGCCTCTGACGCCGACGATGTCGGGGTTGATGCGAGCCAATTCGTCCAGGTCAGCAAGCTTTAGGTGACCGGACAACGCGGTGCTCATGCCAAGTTCTTTGCCCCTGAGGACGATGTCCTTCAGGATGTCCTCAGGCATGAAGTCGAAGATATTACGGCCGTCCTTGGTTAGAGTGTCTATCAGGAACCCATCGCACTCGCCGTCTTTCGCCAAGTCGACCATGCAAAGAGGGTTCAACCCCTTCTCGAAGAGGACGTTGTCGGCGAAGACCGAGCCGACCAGCTTGGTGTTGAAGCCTTCCAGGGCCATCCGCGACTCTTTCAGGACCTGGACCGCCTGGTCGTATTCGGCTTCTTGGAAGCCTACTTTCACGGATGTAGCATCCATCATGGCGGCTGCGTAAACGGCCATGGCCACCGTGCCCGGTTGGTTGGGAACCACGCCCAGCGTTACGCTAACGTGTTTCTCAACCGGCATGATGCCGCGAACAGCTTTGACGATATTCGGGTGGCCGGAGCCGACCAAGGCCTCTTGCAGGTTCTTCACGTCGACGATATCGGCGCCGCCCTGCTCGGCTTCCATCGCCTCTTCCATGTTCTGCACGCTGACCATGAGCAGCATGCCAGAAGCGAAGTTGTTGTTGCCATCTAACCATGCGCCACGGGACTTGGCTGGCACAGCGGGAACCGGGGGCTTGGGCTTGAGGGGTTCTAATTCTTCTCTCAACTCTGATTTCTCCACAGGTGATAAATCGAATAACGGGGGACGCACCGAGCCGCCGGACATGCCCATGAGTTCGGCCCAGTGCTTGACCATGGCAACCGGCAAAGCGCCGTTGAACTTGGTCTGGGTTTTGGTCCACCAGGTGTCGGATAGCTCTTTCAACCGGCGGAGCTTGTTATCGTAGAACGTTTCGTCCAGGTCGCCTTTGCAGGCGCGGTCGATCCATTGTACATAGTTGTTGGCGCCTGGAACGTCGAATCTCCAGTCGGACGTGTTGGCGAACATCACCTGCTGTTGGATACCGAGTTCCTGGCCCTTGAAGTATATCCACTCATCGGGCGTGCTGATAACGTGGTCCTTGCCTAAAGACAAGTGGGTTTCAATGGAAATCTGCTGATTGAAGCTGGCCTCTTTGATCCCGACCACATTCGGGATAGCGCACAACTGGCCCATTCCGTAGGGGCTCATGATGATGCCGAACTGAGGCGAGTTGTAGAACATGATGGCAAGGTTGGTGTTGTTGGCCAACAGCCGGACGTATTCAACTACCTGGTCCTCGGTTTTGGTTGCGATGTAGGGCGGCGCGACGATCAGCAGGTCGAAGCCCTTGCCTTCTGCGTGCTGGGCCAAAGAGATCGTCTCGTTAATGTTGGTGTCGGTTACGTGGGCGCCGATGGGCCAACTGCCTTCAGCAGCTTCGGCAACGGCGTCCATCACCTGGACACGCTCGTCGTAGGATAGGGCCCAGAACTCGCCCATGTTCCAAGTGCAGCCGGCGCCGGTGGTGCCGAGGCTGCGCACGTGGCGGACATTCCGTTTCACGCCATCGACGTCAACTTGGTTGTCAGGCGTGAACGGAGTGATGAGGGTTGTCCACTGCCCTTTGAGGGTCTCCCAAGCCCAATCCTGGGCCTCATGTTTCTTATAACTCGCCATTTGAATCACCCTCCATCAGGGTATGTTTCATGGAAGTTTTTAGGGAAGTTTTTATGATGCTACGGATTACAAGCAACCTATTCTTCGTCGCCATATTGTTCCTTTAGAGAGTCTACCACTGCTGGATCGGCAAGGGTTGTGGTGTCGCCAAGCGCCCGTCCTTCCGCCACGTCCCGCAGCAGCCGCCGCATGATCTTCCCGCTACGTGTCTTGGGCAGTTCGGCGGCGAAGATGATGTCGTCGGGGCGCGCCATGGCTCCGATCTTGTTGGCCACATGGGCTTTCAACTCGACGATGACATCATCGGATATTGCCACCGAGTCTTTCAGCGTCACGAAAGCGACGATTGCCTGTCCTTTGATCTCGTGGGCTTTGCCGATGCAGGCAGCCTCTGCGACCTTGGAGTTGTCCACCAACGCGCTCTCCACTTCCATGGTGCCGATGCGGTGTCCGGAAACGTTGATCACGTCATCCACCCGGCCCAACAACCAGAAGTCACCGTCCTCGTCCAACTTGGCGCCGTCGGCGGTGAAGTAGATATTCGGATAGCGCGACCAATACTGCTCAACGAACCGGTCGTGGTCACCGTAGATGGTGCGCAGCATGGACGGCCAAGGCCCTTTGATGGTCAGGTAGCCACCACCACCTGGACCCACCGAATTGCCTTGCTCGTCCAAAATCTCGGCATCGATACCGGGGAAGGCCTTGGTGGCCGAGCCCGGTTTCAGAATGGTTATGCCGGGCAAAGGGGCGATCAGGATGCTGCCGGTTTCGGTCTGCCACCAGGTGTCGACCACGGGGCATCGACTGCCGCCGATGTTCTCGTAGTACCAGATCCAGGCCTCCGGGTTGATGGGCTCACCCACCGATCCCAGAAGGCGAAGCGACGACATGTCGTGTTTTTGTGGATAGCTCTCGCCCCAGCGCATGAAGGTGCGTATCGCCGTGGGCGCGGTGTATAGGATGGTCACGCCATACTTGGCGACGACGGCCCAGAACCGGTCCCGGTCGGGATAGTCGGGCGAGCCCTCATACATCACGGATGTTGCGCCGTTGGCCAAAGGGCCGTAGACGATGTAACTGTGACCGGTGACCCAGCCGATATCGGCGGTGCACCAGTAGGTGTC
>VFHG01000062.1 GCA_009392075.1 SAR202 cluster bacterium | reverse complement strand
GTGGACCGAAACGAATACAAGCGCCGCCAAGCCCCGCCCGGCGTCAAAATCACCCACCGGGCCTTCGGCAAAGACCGCCGCCTCCCCATAGTCAACCGCTATCGGCAGCACGAGGGCGAGTAGGCTGTATTCCATGCGCTCATCCTAGGTTGAACAACGCCACCGGCGTAGGTTACAAGTAAAGAATAAGCATTACGATTGATCGCATCTTGGATCAGATCGAATAATTCCTCGACCGTTTCGTATCTGGAGATGTCAGGTTTTCTCGCAGCCGGTCCGTCTTCAAGGAATATAGTCTCGTTTATTATTCCGCCGACCACTGAGATTTCAACCGGCGCGGCGAACTCGGGCAGGCAAAAACAGATTCTCCGGTACTCAAACCGGTAATTTTCTATCTTCTGCGACTCCCATAAGTACCGATTTTTAGCAAGCTCCAACTTTAGTTGTTCCAGCCCGTCCGCCGCTTCGGGAGTTGGCGTAGGGGCAAATGTAGTAATCGGAGTTGGCCGTTCAGTTGGGGTTTTGGTGGGCGATGGAGACGGCGTTGGTTCCTCGGACCCACCAGTACAGGCAATTGCCATTCCGACGATCATCACAGTGAAAACAGCCATCCATTTTTTGCGCAAATTCATGTATTTGGAATTAAAGGATATTTTGGAATTGCCAATTCTTCAGACGGGACCTAGCGGTAAAAAGTTCCCTGCATTGGCTATTTAGTGCCTGCAGTCGGGGACAGGGGCAGCCTTTAGGACAACACGCTACTCCCCGATCTCCACGATCATCTCAACCTCTACGCAGCTCTTGCGGGGGAGACCGCTCATGCCTACCGCCGATCGGGCGTGGCGGCCCCGGTCTCCGTAGATTTCTACCAACAGGTCTGACGCGCCGTTGCCCACCACGAAATGGCGGTCGAACTCCGGGTCGGCGTTGACCATCACCAGCAGCTTAACCACCCGCATGACCTTATCTAGGTCGCCTAACTCTTGCTTGATCGAAGCCAGGCAATTGAGCATGGCCAGTTTGGCCGACTCGTACGCCTGTTCCTCGGTCACGTCGCGCCCGACTTTGCCCGGGTTCAGCACCGACCCGTCGGGTCTCCCGGCTATGTGGCCGGCAACGAACAGCAGATTTCCGGTCCGCACCGCCGGAATAAAGTTGGCCACCGGAGTGCCCACCGGTCCCAGTTCCAGTCCCATCTCTTTAAGCTTTTGTTCCGCTGGCATGCGATACCTCCAAGTCGGCCGGGATATTCCGGCCGGGTTGTATTTTCAGGAGATTATACCTGGCCACGCCAGGTAACTGACCAGATAGATGTAACTCACAGGTGAAGATTAAATATTGATAAAGGTTATTTATCAATTGACAGGGGTATGTCGCAGGCGCAGAATGAGTCTTGCCCATGATTAGACCCAGAAACAAAGCAGCCTTTGGCCTGACTAGCCGCCTCCACTACGCCTGGGTAGTCATCGCTATCGCGGCCTTCATGCACATGGCCGGCGGTTCCATCCGGCAGGCCTTTGGGGTCCTCATAGTTCCCCTGGAAGAGAACATGGGCTGGAGCCCGGCTACGGTGACTCTGGCCTACGCCTTGGCCAGCATAACCGGCGCTCTGTTGGCTCCCCTCAGCGGCTACTGCACCGACCGTTATGGAGCGCGCAAAGTCATCCTGGTCGGCGTAGCCACCTTCGCCATCGGTGCTCTTCTGACCGGCGTGATCTCCGAGGTTTGGCACCTCTGGATATCCTATGGTTTGTTTCTGGGCGTAGCCAGCGCCTGTTTCAATGTTCCCATCATCACCACCGCCACGTATTGGTTCCGGACCCACCTGGGCTACGGAGTGGGACTGCTGCAGGCATCCCACGGGCTTGGCCCCGCTGTGATGGCTATCATCGTCAGCGTTCTGATCGCCGGGGTCTCTTGGCAGACCACCTTCTTTTCGATCGGCGTCGTGGGCGGGATCATCATGTTGGTCTTGATGGCCTTCTTCAGGAACCGGCCGTCCGACATCGGCGGCCGGGCCTTCGGCGCCCCCGAGTCGGACGGCCCGCAGGTCCAACGCGACCCGGTGCAAGAACAGTTGCGGCTTAAAGCATTCCGGGCCAGCATGCAGTCCACAGCGACGTTCTGGAAGTTGGTCGCCATCCACTTCCTGGGCTGCGTTAGCCACGCGATAGTAATCATTTACATCGTCCCCATCGCCGTCCTGGGCGGGATGGAAGAAATTGCTGCGGCCGGCGTGCTCAGCACTCTGGCCCTGGTAAGCGTGACCACCAGGTTCCTAATCCCGGTCATCTCCGACTACATAGGCGCTCGGGGCACCATGGCCACGGCCTTCATCTGGCAGGGATTGCCAGTGCTGATGTTATTCTGGGCCCACGAGCCATGGCAGTTCTACTTGTTCGCCGTGGTCTTCGGCATCGGGTACGGCGGAGAAGGCTCAGCGTTCCCGGTGATCAACCGCCAATACTTCGGCCGCGGCCCCATGGGCGCATCCTTTGGTTGGCAACAGTTGGGCGCCGGCACCGGCATGGCTTTGGGGGCTTGGCTGGGAGGAGCCCTCTTCTGGCTCTTCGACTCTTACACGGCGACCATTCTCGTCTCCACGTTCACCAGTATTGGCGGGGCGGTGGTAATCATGTCTATGGAGCCGACCAGCCGAGTACTGATTCCCAACTGGGAAGACACCGTCGCGGCGACCCCAGCCGCAGCCGACGACTAGCTCCGCTTCCCGCACCAGCCGGATCGATGGCCGGTTGCGCTCCGGATAACTATTAT
>VFHG01000061.1 GCA_009392075.1 SAR202 cluster bacterium | reverse complement strand
TGCTCCGGATGTACTCCTCGGGTATGTCCCATTCGGGAGCTGCGTCCCTCCACCACGCCTCGATGAACGCGAAGTCATTGTGGGCCAGAGTGGCTTCCGCCGCGGGGAGTTGGAAATAGTAAGAGTGCCACGTCCCTTTCAGGAACTGAAAATCCATCCGCAAATCTTCGTCGGCTCGGCCTGACGCTAAGGTCACAAGTTTAGTGACCTTCTCAGGCTCCAGGACCGCTGCTCCACTGACAGCGGTTGCTCCCCAATCATTCCCTATCAAATAGGCCTGGTCAAAACCCAACGCGCCTATCAATGCCAGCACATCTTGGCTCAATAGGGCGGTCTGGTAGCGGCCGTCTCTCGGCGCCTCGGTGGGCGCATACCCCCTCATAAATGGGGCGACTCCCCGAAATCCAGCTTTGGCGAGATCCGGTAGTAGATGCCGGAAGGAATACGCGTGGTCTGGGAACCCGTGCATGCACAATGCCAAGGGGCCTTCACCCATTTCCAGGTAGTGAAAGTTGATGCCGTTAGCTTGTACAGAACCGGATGTCAAATCTGGCATGGTCCTCCTGGTCTTGTATTGTTTTCACTTTGGTGGCTATCCGGTGGCCGGTAGGCTTCAGATGAGGTGTCGTGGCTCGGTTGGGCAAGGGCATTGTAATTTCCAACCACGTCGACGCCAAGGGGTCGACGTAACCTGGTCGTACACCGAGGAAGGCCGGGTATCTTAACTTATTTCGTAGCGTTCACACGGCGGACTAAATGAACCGGTACCTATTCACTGAACGTAAACTTCTGTATGCGAGTGTTGTTGGTATCGGCCACATATACTGTACCGGAATGATTTACCGCGACGTCTTGTGGTCGCACCCCGGGGTGCCCCACGAGCAAAGGGAGGAACTGGTTCGGTAGGTGTTCCACCGCATCACCATCGACGGTAACGAGTTCATGAGCATCGAACCCAAAGCGCCCTACGCTCCGCTTTTCGCCTCTATCGTGACCAGTGAGGAGTTGGGGTATTGGGAGCCCAACTCTACTCAAAGCCCGCAACAACTAAATTATTTTGAGGCTAAATTGGTGGAAACGGGGGGTGTTGCTTGGTTGATGGCCGCTTGACGCCGCTGAAACTGGACGAGACCTCTCTCCATCGCTAAGATTTCCTCATAATGGCTAGTGAGCGGATTCAGCGGCAAATTGACCTTCTCCTGGATGACATAGAGACAAAGTGCGGCCGGTGCCCGCCTCTTGCATGTACACCGGCTAGAATGACGGTACAGCGTTGATAGATCGGCTCACCGCGAAGGCTGGCTGGGCAGCTTCTCTACAGTTTCGCGACTTTCGCTTCCTCTGGGCCTCCACTGTCTTTTACTCCCTAAGCACAGGTATGGAGCGAGTTGCGGTCGGGTGGCTGGTCTTCGATTTGACCGGATCACCGTTCATGCTGGGCGTAGCCGCCGCCGCCAGGATGGCTCCCTTCTTTTTCCTTGGAATTCTCTCCGGTGCGATAGCCGACTGGCTAGAACGCAGAACCTTACTGTGGTTCAGCACCTTGGGCGGCATCTTAGTATCGTCGGTCATGGCTGCCATGCTGCTATCAGGAGCCACCCATGTCTGGGCTGTCATAGGTCTGGTAGCTGCCTCGGGCTGTGTATTCGCATTTGTCTTAACCACTAGAGAAGCCTACACCGTTGATATTGTAGGGCCGCAACACTCACTAAACGGGCTCTCTCTGGGTTCTATGGCAATGCAAGTTGGCGGTGTTGTTGGCGCAATACTGTCGGGCGCCCTCATACATGCTGTGGGCCCCGGTTGGCAGTATGTCGCCATTGGAATCGCCTACGGGGTGTCGGCTGCGGTGCTTTTGGGTATTGGCAAGGTCGGCCAGGCGGACTCACCCCGTCGGGAACCCGTGCTGGCTAATTTAGCGGGCTACCTCCAACTAATAGGTAGTAATCGAATTCTACTGACATTAATGGTGTTGGCATCAATCACCGAAGTATTCGGTTTCACTCACCTGACCTTATTGCCTGTATTTGCAAAAGAGGTGCTGGGCGTTGGACCCGTTGGCCTGGGTTTCATGACGGCAGTTCGGCAGGGAGGAGCTCTAATCGGGCTTTTCTTCCTAGCTAACCTGAGGGACTTCCAGAGCAAAGGGCTATTGATGTTTGGCCTCGCTTTCGGGTTTGGTGCTGGAATGATGCTGTTCTCTTGGGCCACCAATCTTCTCGTATTCCTGTTAGTCTTGGCTGTTGTCAACGCCTGCGCAATGGCAGTAGACACTCTTTACAAGACTCTGATGCAAGAAAATGTGACGGATGAGCAACGTGGCCGAGCTATGGGTTCATGGGTATTGAGCGTCGGCGCTGCCCCAGTGGGGCACGTGGGAATTGGAGGATTGGCCGGTGTCCTAGGGGCACCCGGAGCCTTGTTGGTGAATGGTGCAGTCTTGTCTATTGTCAGCTTGGCAGCTGTGGCAGGACTCCCGAGACTTCGTCGATTGCCTTAATGAGGACGGCTTATCTTAAGTTTGTCTGAGGCCTCCGGTGACGGGTCTGAGAGGCGACCATCCGACTCAATTTCTGACAGTGCAGCCGACCTTAAGATTGATTAACGTGAACAAACCGGCCCGAATGGATTCACATGTTGTTCGCGCTGGTCAAGGTAGTCTAGTTCATCCGGGGATCGCAGACTAAGTCTTTCTCCAAGACATCCGGCATCAACCTCCGGCTTGCAGAGAATTAACTATTGAGGATTCAGGCCGGGAGGTTGGGGGATGTTGCCGTATACCCGCAAGGACGCTCTCCGGTCCCCGGTCCACACGGTCTCCACCCAGGAAAACTTCATCGATGTTCCAGAGCGAATTGATATCCTCGGCCGGGTTGCCGTCTACGATGATTAAGTCGGCCTCCTTTTCCGCTTCCAAAGAGCCTGTCACCGAATCGATGCCCAGAGCTTTGGCGGCATCGCTGGTTAGAGAAAGAATCCCTTGCATAGGTGACATTCCCGCTTGAACCAGGCATTCGGTCTCGTAGACCGTGTTACCCAACTTATAATCCACCCAGGAAGAGTCCGACCCGGTGATAATCTTCAGCCCCATGTCGATCAACCGGGCAAGATGTGTCCAGCGAATCTCTAGTTCCCACAGAGCCGCGTCCAATCCGGGCTGCTCTTGGAAGTTTATTCCTCGGGCTTCTTTTCTTTTCTGCAGGGACCATACGCTTGCTCTGGCAACGTGTACCGTTGGGTTTACGTAGGCTCCCTGAGAACCAATGCGCTCAGCTACGTCTTCACGGAAATTTGCCTCGCCGTTGCTGTCTTTGAACACGCAGTGAATTATCATGTCCACTCCGGCGTCCAGCGAATCTATGGTTCCTTGAGTGGAGGCACAGTGGGTTGCGGTCAACTTTCCGAACTTGTGGGCCTCTTGGGTCATCGCCCTCAGTTCATCCGGATTGAAAGCCGGCAATAAAGGGAAAGAGGTACGGGTGCTGCCGCCGGTGGCGCTGATTTTGATATAGTCGGCCCCTTCTTTGATCAACTGACGAACGGCCGCGGTGGCTTCCACAGGTCCAGTAACCTCGGACCCGAAGTAACCCATGTGTCCACCAACGATGGCTATCGGCCGCCCGCACAGCACCATGCGAGGGGCCTGGATTATCCTATGGTTTACCGCCTCCCGTAGCCGAAACATCGTCATGTTTTTCGCGCCGTTGTCCCTGATGGAGGTCACCCCGGAGTATAAGCTGTCTCTGGCGTTGCGGGCCGCTTGCAACGTGAGCACCTCGTCGGGCAGCGCCGCCACCTCCTCTCCGGGACGTCCGTCGCCGAAGCCATTGTGGTGGGTATGGCAGTCGATCATGCCGGGCATCACAGTCTTGCCTCGGTAGTCGAATGTTTCCACCGTAGCTCCCTCCGGAGGAAGGACGTTCTTGGCCGGGCCTACCGCAACAATCTTGGAGCCTCGGATCAGGACTGCTCCCTCTTGGACGGGAGGTCCTCCCCGGCCATCGATCAACCGGCCAGCTGTGATCAGCTTGAACGCCTCAGAGTGGTTCACCATGGCGGTCTCCTCAAGTAGATTCCGGCGCGGTGGAGCGTCTGGGCTGCCACCAGGTGTATCGGTGCGTTGACAGTCTACCAAACGACAATAACCACCGCCGCCGGTGGTAGAATAGGCTACCCAATAAGAAAGCAGGTGCCGTCACGTCACCACCGCCGCTTCCCGGATTCAACTGGTTGAATCCCACCAAAGTTATATTCGGTCCTGGGCGGCTCGCTGAGTTACCTAAGGTGCTTGACCAGGTTGCCGGCGGCCAGTCCAGAGTTTTTCTGGTCACGGGACAGAGTCATCTGCGCCGATCCGGCATCCTCCACCAAGTTCTAGAAGGAATCGGCTCTTCCCGGATAACGTTGTTCGACCGGGTCGCACCGTTCCCGGGGCCTCAATTGGTAGCCGAGGCGGTGGACGCATGCCGGCAGTCTTCACCTCAGGTAGTTGTGGCCATCGGCGGCGGGAGTGTTATCGACGTTGGCAAGCTCGTGGGCGTCCTAGCGGCTCACGAGGGCCCCCCCGAGAACTATTTGGCCGGGGAACGGACCATCATCCATGGAGGCCTGCCGTTCATCGCGGTGCCCACCACGTCTGGAAGCAGTAGCGAGGTTACCTCCGGAGCGGCCGTGTGGGACTGGGAAGCCCGCCGTTCTATCAACTTCATCCACACCAAGCTGTTCCCTGACGTAGCCATCGTTGACCCGGACCTGGCCATGACCATGCCCAAGGAACTGGCCGCCATTACCGGCATAGACGCTTTCACCAGCGCCTTCGAGTCCTATTGGTCTAAGGAGTCGGAGCCCGTTTCCGATGCGCTGGACCTTCAGGTCATCCGGTGGTTCGGGAGCTACCTGGAGAGTTCCTGCAACAACGCGGATCTGGATTCACGTTCTTGGTGCTCTCTGGCCGCGACTATGTCGGGCGTGGCCTATAGCAATAGTCATCCAAACGTCTGCCACGCCATAGGTAGTCCACTCACTCTTTTCTGGAAGGTGGATCACGGACAGGCGGTCGGTGTCACCCTAGCGACCATGCTGAGGTGGACCGCGCCGGCGATAGCCAACAAGCTCTCCGCTCTGTGGGAAGCGTTGGGCGTAACAGACCTGGAAGAAGCCACCCGCCGAATAGTAGAGATAATGAAAAACTGCGGGCTGAAGACCAACCTCTCTGACTTGGGCGTTACAACCGACAGCCTGGATACCCTGGTGGAGCATACCCGTTGGGACCGAGTTGCTGCACTACCCACCTCCTTGGGGCACGACGACCTGATGAGATTGCTTCGAGGATTGATGTAGGAGGCCAGGATCTGGTCGGTTCCGTAGATTGCGGAACAGCCTACAAGCTGAAAAAGGTGTTTGTATGCCTTTCAGGCTCGGTACAGGCGTGTAAATGATATAAGGCTTAGGCGTTACGGAATTGTTTTTTGTTATGTGCTACCCATCAGAGCAGACAAGTTGCCATTGCCCGCGTTTGTCAGAAAATAGCGGTTAACAACAACGACTGGGAAATTCCTGTGGCGTGAGGTCGGACCTGCGCCCGATGCCGCCAACGGGTTCTCTACGCTCTATCTAGTTTTGGTTTTCTTGCTCTTCTGGCATGAGCACCTAGCCGCTCGAAGCGACCCGCTTGAACACCTGTATCCAGTGCTCACGCGTATCCCCAACGTAGACCCTCCCCTCACCGTCTACAGCTATTCCATGAGGGTTGTTCAACTCGCCGTGACCAAGCCCGAAAACACTTCAAGCCATCAGCCGGGAACTCAGAAACGTCATTCCATGTTAAATTAACCTTATTAACCTTCAGACTCGGAGGAGTAACCGTGAAGTACGACGTAGTGATAATCGGAGCAGGGTCGGCGGGAGCAATTCTAGCAACCCGGTTGACCGAGGACTCGGACCGGTCGGTGCTACTCCTTGAAGCTGGCCCGGATTACCCGGACTTTGAACAGCTTCCCGAGGAAGTGAAGTTTGGCTATGCCACCGAAGCGGACGTCATGACCAGCGACCACAATTGGCAATTCGTTGGCAAAGCCACAGAAACATCGGTGCCGATGATGGTGCCCAGAGGCAAAGTAACCGGAGGCTCCAGCGCAATCAACGGCCAGGTCTTCCTGCGAGGGGTGCCCGAGGACTACGATTCCTGGGCCTCTATGGGAAATAACGAGTGGGGTTTCCAACAGCTACTCCCCTACTTCCGCAAGATTGAATCAGACTCCGACTACAGCGGTGATTTCCACGGCAACGATGGCCCTATCTTGATGCACCGTTTCAAGCAGGAAGCCTGGCTCCCGGCACAAGTGGCTTTCTACAATGCTAGCGTCGCCGCTGGTTATCCAGACTGTCCGGACCATAACCATCCCGACTCCGAAGGCATCGGACCAACTCCTCTGAATAATCCTAACGGTATTCGCATTAGCACCGCTCTGGGTTACCTTGACCAGGGCAGGCACCGTCTGAACTTGACCATCCGTCCCAACTGCCTGGTAAACCGCATCGTCTTTGACGGCACTCGGGCCACCGGGGTTGAAGTCGAGAGCGGTGGCGAGAAGTTTGTCGTCGAAGGTGAGGAGATCATCCTAAGCGCCGGTGCTATCGGGTCTCCCCAGATACTGATGCTATCCGGGGTTGGCCCCGCGGCCGATCTGAGCAGCCTGGGAATACCTGTGGTAGCAGACCGTCCCGGAGTCGGGCAGAACCTGCGGGACCATCCGACAGTATGGGTGACCTGGCGTACCAAGGAAGGATTTCCGCTGGATGGCCTAGCTCCGAGAACGCAGTTGATTCTTCGGTACACCGCCTTGGACTCCGACCTGCGCAACGACATGAGGATCTCCATGCAGGCCTACGCGACTGGACGGGTCAATCAGGGAGGAAATCGCATGGCACCGCTGGGCATCCGAATGATTAGCTCAATTTATCTGGCGGTTGGCGCCGGCGAGCTTCGTCTGGCATCCGCCGACCCTACGGTCCAGCCCATACTGGAGTACCATTTCCTTGAAGAGGATTTCGATCGCAAGCGATTGCGTGAAGGCGTGCGCATTGCTGTAAACCTGG
This sequence comes from SAR202 cluster bacterium, assembly GCA_009392075.1. Next base: position 652 of record VFHG01000061.1, on the reverse strand, counting down.
GAGAGCACGAGGACTTCAAGGACATTATAGAAGAGCGGGTTGAGCCCACCGACGCCGACCTGGCATCCGACGAAGCCCTGGACCGCTGGATGATGCGGGAGGTAAGCACCTCTCAACACATCTCCTGCACCTGCAAAATGGGATCTGCGTCCGACCCGATGGCGGTGGTAGATCAGTACGGCAAGGTGCACGGCGTGACAGGATTGAGGGTGGTGGATGCTTCCATTATGCCCGACTGCATCCGGGCCAACACCAATGTCACTACGATGGTGATCGGGGAGCAGGTCAGCGACTTCATAAAACAAGGGCGATAATTCCCCGGTCGATCTTGATTGTTCTCTAGGGGCACGGCATGCCGTGCCCCTGACAACGTGTAGGCAATTACTCCTCTGCGATTCTCTTGAGTATTCGGCTCCCTAGTTAGGATGTGCCGAATGTGTAGCGCGCTAGCCGCTGCGCTACACCCTGATATGCCGGGATCAGACTTGTTTGATAGGGCTTAGTAATCGTCGAGGTTCAATACCTAAACCGCTCTTTTCAACCAGGCAATTGAACCGGTTTGAATCCACCGAGATTCCTGGAAAGTTCGTTGCTGGGCGGTTGGACTCTACTCCAACTCCACCATAAATAGAATTAGGCCGCGTTGGAAATC
>VFHG01000060.1 GCA_009392075.1 SAR202 cluster bacterium | reverse complement strand
GATTGAACCCTCCGCCAACACCGCCGCCGGTCTGGCGGACAACAGGCAGAGGACCACGGAAGCTAGGCTCCGGGTGAGCTAAGCCGGTCCGCCTGGGCATTTATCTTACCTGGTAGACAATCTTATGTTGGAATGATTATAATCTTGGCCAGCAGTGGGCAAGACTGCAGCATGTCGATTTGTTCCGGCGTTCCCTCTGGATGGGCTCTCGTAACCATGACCACCGGCGAGGGGACGGTGTCGAAATGGGGCATGGACATCACCTTCCGATCGAACTCTAATTAGGCAGCATTACGGTGACTACACAGGACGAACTTGGCACGCAGTTAAAAACTTTGGGGATACGGCTTACGCCGCAACGGTTGGCCATCGCGGAAGTGGTGGTTAACTCTGGGGACCACCCTTCGGTAAAAGAGATCTTCGGGCGGGTGAAAGAGTTCTTCCCCTATGTGACGCTGGCCACAGTTTACTCCACATTGACAGTATTGGAGCAGGCTGGAATCGTGCGTGAATTGCCCTTCCAGAAGCAGTCACGGTACGACGCCAACCTTTCTCCCCACGCCAACCTGGTCTGTGTCGGCTGCGGCAGCGTGCATGACGCCGACGTGGGACAAGGTATGGTGGCCGAACTGCGTGAACGGCTAGAAGAATCCTCGGATTTCCAGTTCACCGGGCAGCGTGTCGACTTCTATGGCTGGTGCCCCAACTGCGCCCATCTCCGCGACCACCGGTCAGACTCGTCTGGTGGGTAGGCAAGGACCGAACTTCAAAGCGTAGGGGCACGGCAATGCCGTGCCCCTACGCTTTTCTTGGACCGATTTTCTAATTCGGCGGTTGATTCCGATGCCGAATGGTATTAATCCCCCTTATACCCGCGATTCCCCTGCTGTTTCTCCGTAGTTACGGATCATCAGGGCTCTGCAGTCGCGCCTTCACCCACCGCACTAGCCACCTGTTTGGTGCTGCCTCCGCGGGCGTCACCGGCGGCGAACACTCCCTCCATGCTAGTCTCCATGGTCTCGCTGATGGTGATGAAGCCCCACTTGTCGGCCTCAACGATATCTTTGACGAAAGCGGTATTGGGGTCCCGCCCGATGAATATGAACGCGGCTGCCGGGAATAGTTCTTCGTTTTCCACGGTTTTCCAATCCTAGACGAACATCAACTCCAAGTGGCCTTTCCCCTATGAATTCCGGGACTGCCTTGCCAAGCATTATCTCAATATTTGGGTGCCTCACGGCCCTCTCCCGCAGTATCTGGCTGGCCCCAAGCTGGTCCTGAAACTCCAACACCGTTACCTTGTTGGCGAACTTGGTCAGGAATAACCCTTCTTCGACGCCACTGTTGCCTCCGCCCACCACGACAACTTCTCGGTCTTTGTAGAACGGGCCGTCGCAACTGGCGCAGAAATAGATCCCGGCACCTATCAGGTCTTCCTCTCCGGACACGCCAAGCCTCCGGTACCGGGTGCCGGACGCCAGCAGGACTGCTGCGGCACAGTACTCATTGCCCGACTCGGTGGAAACCGATTTGTGATCGCCGTCGGTCTGGATTTGAGTCACGGTCTTGGCCGCGGGTATCTCCACATCGAACCGCTCGGCATGGGCTTTCACCTGGTCGGCCAGTTCGCTGCCGCCGATTCCTTCAACGAAGCCGGGGTAGTTGTCGATGCGCTCGGTGGTGCCGGCCTGGCCCCCGATGCCGCCCTTCTCGATGACCAAAGTCTCGATCCCCTCTCGGGCGGCATGCAGGGCCGTGGTGAGTCCGATGGAACCGCTGCCCACGATCACCAAGTCGTAATACTCTCGTTTGGCTTTGGGGCTGATGCCCAATTTAGCCGCCAATTCGGCGTTGGACGGCTCGACGAATATCGAGCCGTCTTCAAACATTATGGTCGGTATGATCTGCTTGCTGTCGTTCAGCTCGTGGACGCGCTTGCGGTCTTCTTCGTCTTCGTCAATGTCGACCCAGTTGTAGCGGACGCGCTGCTCGCCAAGAAATTGCTTCGATAGCCTGCAATCAGGGCGCCAAGGCGCGCCGTAAACAGTGATTTTGGGTTGTTCCATAGATCCCCCGGTGCGCCAACGTGAGATATAAGATCAGCGCTTTCCAAGAGATAAGATGCCGGTGGTGGCCTACGGGTTCCAGCCCGCTGGAACTAATCCGGCAGATTCAAGATGTCCACAGGCTCGATCGACTCGGCCAGGTCGAAGCCGAACACCTTGGAGTAGAAATACAACTCGGCCTCAAGGGCCCTTTTGATGTTCTCGGCCCGCCGGAACCCGTGTTGCTCGCCCTCGAACGGGATGTAGGCCGTGGGAATGCCCTTGGCGCGGACGGCGTCGAACATCATCTCCGCTTGGGACGGCGGCACGATCTGGTCCTCCAGTCCCTGGAACAAGATCAGGGGACAGGACAAGCGGTCGGTATGGTGGATCGGCGAGCGTTCTTTGTACAGGGCTGATTCCTCGGGGTATGGACCAATCAATCCATCCAGGTAACGGGCCTCAAACTTGTGAGTTTCCTCGGCCAGCGCCTCCAGGTCACTAACGCCGTAGTGGCTGGCGCCGGCGTTGAATACTTCTTTGAACGTCAGGGCCGCCAGAGTTGTGTAGCCGCCGGCGCTGCCGCCATCGATGGCCAAGCGGTCACCGTCGGCTTCTCCCTGGGAGACCAGATGCAAGGCCGCGTTGCAACAATCGTCGACGTCCACGATACCCCATGTTCCGTTCAGACGTTCCCGGTATTCGCGCCCGTAGCCGGTGCTGCCGCCGTAATTCACGTCCACCACGCCGATGCCTCGGCTGGTCCAGAATTGGATCCCCAGGTCCAGGGCGGTAGAAGCGGAGCCGGTGGGGCCGCCGTGACTCTTGACCAGTAGTGGCGGTTTCTCTCCTGCCGGCGCCTGAAAATCCCGATTGCGGGGCGGGTAGTAAAGGGCATGGGCGGTCTTGCCATCGTCGGTCGGGAACTCCACAGACTGGGACGCCGAGAGATAGCCTTCGTCGATCTCTAGATTGTGGGATTTTCTGAGTTCATGCCACCGGCTACTGGCCAGGTCGAAAAGCACCATGGACATTGGCAATGAAGGCGCTCCGGCTACGAACACTATCTTGCCGTCGCCAGCTTTCAAGTCACCCCGGCCCAACTCCGAGAACGGAGTATCTATCGCCAGCAGCATCCCCGACTCGATATGCAGCATTGATACCTTCCACTCACCATTTTCAACGTAGCTGCAGGCGATCAGTTCGTCGGAGGCAAAGGAATAGGTGCCGGAGCCAAAGACCCATTGGGGCTTGCCGAACTCGGCACTCCTTTTGGCCAACTGCCGGTCCTGGCCGTTCTCATGACGCCACAAATTCCACCAGCCGCTGCGGTCGGAGACGTAATGGAGCACGTTATCCGGCGACCATTCAGGCTGAAAGATGGACTCGGTCCGGCCTCCGGCCACTACCAGAGGTTCGCCCAGTAAACCTTGATCATTGAATGATGCAACCAGAAGGAAGGTGCCGTCCCAGGGCATGTTGGGGTGGTCCCACGTCAACCATGCTAGCTTGGCGCCGTCCGGACTGATGCGGGGGTTGGAGCAAAAATCAGAACCTTTGGATAAGACCTGCTGTTCGGTCTTCCCCAGGGCATCGACAGCGACGATGCAGTTGACCGGCTCTCCCTCTCCGGTGTGGTTCTCCCGGACGCAGATGATGCGGTTGCGGGCCGGGTCAAAGCAGCCGTCGGCGTAGCGCATCTCGACATCCGGGGTGATGGCCTGAGGCTCTCCGCCGTTCTCTTGCCGGTATATCCGTTGGTCGGAGTAGTTGGAGAAGTAGACCACTTCCTCATGGACCAAGAACGCCCCGCCTCCGTATTCGTGAACTCTGGTCCGCACGCTGTAGGGCTCGGGCGTCACGTCAACAGTCTCGCCTTTCGGGCCATGCTTGACCAGCACCATGCGGCCGCCCTCCGATGGGCGCATCTCCACCCAATATATGTCCTCGCCATCGAGGGCAACCTGGCCCAGCCCAATGGACCCGGACACGATCAGGTCGGTGGTGATGGGCGACTTCCATGATCCATAAGGGGCGGTGGTGGGCATGAGGGCTTTCTCCTGGGATGCCTAGTCTCGAGTCAGCCAATTATAGCTGCGGACTAAAACCGATTAAAAGGACTCCGGCAGCCGGTTGACCGCCAGGTTGCCTGCCCCTATATTTGTTCCACGTTCACGCTTATCGGGTTACCTGGTTTTAAGGACAACCACATGACCACCGCCCGCGACCATCACGCGTCACAATTGCCACCGCCCACGTTGGAGGAAGTCAGCCCGGATATCTACGCCTACGTCCAGCTCGATGGGAGTTGGGGGCTGAACAACACTGGCTTCATCAAGGGCTCGGACGGTCTGATCCTGATCGACACTTGTTTCACCGAGGCGCGTACCAAGGCCTATCTGGAGGCCGTCCGCCGGGTGTCCTCGCTCCCCATGAAGACCCTGATAAACACTCACCACCACGGCGACCACACCCACGGCAATTACCTGGTTTCGGAAGCGGTCATCATCGGCCACGAGCTATGCCGGCAAACTGTCATCGAGACAGGGTTGCAAGCCCTGCACCCGCTGTTCCCCAACGTGGACTGGGGCGACCTGGAACTGGCCCCGCCCTTCGTAACTTTCAACGACCGGATGGACCTTTATTCCGGCGACCTGAAGATCGAGCTGATCTTCATGGGGCCAGCCCATACCACAAATGACATCGTCGCCTGGGTGCCGGACCGTAAGCTGCTCTTCGCTGGAGACCTGTTATTCAATCAGGGGACCCCTTTCATGGCCATGGGCTCTGTTTCAGGGTCGCTCCAAGCATTGAAGCGGCTGCGAAACCTAGGCGCGGAAACTATCGTGCCGGGACACGGCTCCGTTTGCGGGCCGGAGGTGATGGACGACGTTGGGGCCTACCTTACATTTATCCAAAAGACCGCCCACCAGGCCTTTGAAGCCGGGTTGTCGCCTCTGGAAGCATCAAGGCAGGCCGACCTGGGCCGGTTCGGTGAATGGCACGACTCGGAGCGCATCGCCGGCAACCTCCACCGCGCCTACTCCGAACTTCGCTGGGAGCCGGCAGGCACAGTCTTGGACTTGGCGCCGATGGTCGCGGACATGGTGTCGCTGAACGGCGGACAGCCGGTCCGGTGCTTGGCATGATGATCGGGGCAATCGGTGATCCAGCAAGCGGCTTCGGGGGCCTGTGATGGCAGACAGGGCACTCTCCGGAATCAAAGTCCTGGACTTCACCCAACACGTGGCCGGTCCGTACTGCACTAAGGTGATGGCCGACCAGGGGGCCGATGTGATCAAGGTGGAGCGGCCCGGTGTGGGTGACGTGGCCCGGCGCTCAGGTCCCTATCCCGGCGACACACCCCACGCCGAAAAGAGCGGCCTGTTCTTGCATCTGAACACGTCCAAACGCAGCGTGACCTTGGACTTGGCCTCCGCCGCAGGCAGAAATATCGCCCTCCAACTAGCAGCGGACGCCGACATTGTTGTGGAGAGCTTCCGCCCTGGAACGATGGAGTCTTTCGGGCTGGACTACCAGTCTTTAAAGACAATCAACCCCAATCTCGTAATGACTTCGATCTCTAATTTCGGCCAGACGGGCCCCTACCATGAGTACCGAGGGGCCGACATCGTCTTCTACGGTATGGGCGGAGAGATGTTTGGGACTGGGCTGGCCGACCGGGAACCCATCAAGCTCGGCCAGAACGTGATCCTGTACCAGGCAGGGGCCACAGCCTCTGTGGCTACATTGGGCGCCCTGTTTCTGGCGCAGGACCCCGCAGACGGCCAGGCCCTGGGCCAGCACGTAGATGTCTCCCTGATGGAGACTCAGATTGGGTCCATCGACCGGCGAATGACGGCGTTGATCGCCTACCAATACACCGGCGAGACCAGCAAACGCGAGCACTACGGCGGGAGCAGCTACCCCAACGGCATTTACCCATGCGAGGACGGTTACTTCGCTCTCGCAGGCAGCCGCGTCTACTTCCCAAGGTCGGTCCGCATGCTCGGCTCTCCTCAGGAACTGGAAGACCCCAAATGGCATACGCCAGGCGCGCAAACGGACCCATACCTCAAGGAAGAGTTTGAGGAGCTATTCCTGCCTTGGATCTTGTCCCAGTCCAAGCAACAGGCCTGGGCGGCGGCACAACAGCAACGTGTCCTGAGCGGACCGTTGAATACCATGGAAGACCTGTCCGACGAGCCGTTCTTCAATCAACGAGGCGTGTTTGACCAGATCGACCACCCGGTTGCCGGACTTCTGAAGCAGCCGGGCAGGCCTTTCCTCATGAGCGAATCCCAGTGGGAATTGCCGAGTCCCGCGCCGACGTTAGGCCAGAACAACCATGAAATTTTGGCTGACCTTGGGTATTCAAACCCGGATATCGTTCGCCTGCGTCAGATGGGAGTGATCTAGGTGCCAAAGCTGCCGTTGCAAGGAATTCGGGTGTTGGAGTTCGGCGTCGTGTGGGCCGGGCCTTATTGCGCCGCCTTCCTAGCCGGGATGGGAGCCGAGGTCATCAAGATTGAATCAATCAAGAAATTTATTCCCATGACTAGAGGCCAAATAGCTCGGCCCACGGAAGAAGACCTGAGAAATCTGCCTACGAGCGTCGGCGCCACCCCAGACCGCCTCCCCGGCAAGCGCCCGTG
>VFHG01000059.1 GCA_009392075.1 SAR202 cluster bacterium | reverse complement strand
GGACCGCATCTACGACCGAGTGAAGTCTCCTGATATGTGGGACCTGCCCGATTATCTGCGAGTTCTGGAGGGCCTGGGCTTCGACGTGACACGAGAGGAGGACTGGTCGCAGCACGTGGCTCGGTCCTATGACTGGGTCCGGAAAGAAGTGATACAGAATCGAAGTGAACTGCTGGCGCTGGTAGATGCCGGGACCATCGACGGCACCGTTGATGCTCTACAGTTCTGGGTCGAAGCCGCCACGGCGGGCAAGATCGGCTGGGCCCTGCTCGTGGCACAAAAACCGTAAGGATAGGTTGATAATATGCCACCGGAAAACAACAGAGAACTGTTCATCAGTGAATACACTTCTGAGTTCGTAGACCGTTGGGACGAGTTGATTGACTGGGACAAACGCAGGGCGGCGGAGGGCGGGTTCTTTGAGAGCGTCCTGAACAATAACGGGGCCCGGACAGTGCTGGATATCGCCTGCGGCACCGGTTACCACACGGTCAACCTGTATCTGAACGGCTTCGTTGTCACCGGCTCCGACGGATCGGCCAATATGGTCGAAAAAACCAAGGAGAACACCGCCAGGTCTGGACTGAAGAACCAGCGGCTGGTTGAGGCCCAATGGACCTCACTTTCGGCTGCATTCCCCAACGAGAAGTTCGACGCCATCATCTGTCTTGGTAACGCCTTCACGCACCTGTTCGATGACGACGACCGGAAACAGGCCCTGGGGGAGATCTACCGGCTGCTCAATCACCGCGGCGTGGCTGTGATCGATCACCGCAACTACGACGCCATGCTGGACAAGGGGTTCTCCAGCAAGCATCAGTCCTACTACCTGGGCGAGACGGTGGACGTCCAGCCTGAGAACGTGAGCGAAGAATCCGTACGGCTCAAGTATTCCTATGCCGACGGCTCCGTGCACCACCTAACCGTCTGTCCCATCAGACAAGACCACCTGACCGGCCTGCTTGAAGAGACCGGGTTCCAGCAAGTGGAGCGCTACGGCGACTTCAAAGCCGAATACGACCACTACGACCCGGACTTCATCATCCAGGTGGCGACGAAGTAGCTGGTTCGTCGATCCGCTTCTCCCGCACCAGCGTCACTAATACAGCCGCGACCACCGACAGTATCAACGCCAGCCGGAACATGTCGTCGTAGCTGCCTCGGTTGTCGAAGATCCACGCTCCCACGAACGCACCGGCGCCGCCCGAGATCTGGTGCACCATCGAGATCGACCCGGCCAACGTCCCCAGCCTCGCCACGCCAAAGATGTTTCCCACGAAGACGACCGTTAGCGGCGCGGTGATCAGGAACGTCAGCCCATAGAGCAAGCCGAAGATGAAAATCGAAAACGTGCTCTGGTCGAAGATGATGAACGCGAATATGAACATGCGTATGAAGAAGCAGATAACTGTGGGGCGCACCGCACCGAAAGCGTCGGCCAACAGCCCCGAGGACAGCACTCCGATCAGCCCCATCAACCCCATGATGGCTAGCAAGTTCCCCGCCAAGACCGAGCCCACACCCTGGTCTCGCGCGAAGGCCACGATGTGAGTCGCGACGAAGAAGTCCTGGAAGCCGCAGATTGCATAGATCGTTACCAGCAGCGCCAGTTGGGGCGAGGTAATCGTCCGTCCCAGAGAGAGGGCTGAGTCTGGCGGGTTGATTGTCCGCGCGGCCAGGCTACTGGGCTGCACATCCTCTTCCGATGGTTTGTCCCTGAATGCCAGGAATACCAGCGGTGCCAGAACAGCCACGTTGGCTATTCCCAGGACGGTGAACGACCACCGCCAGTCCAGCGAGACCAGCACCGCAGCCAGGGCCGTCACTATCAGCAACTGGCCCACGGCGTTCCCGGCAATCGCCCCGCTGCTGGCAACTCCCCGCCGGTCGGGGAACCAGCGGCTGATCATCACGGTCACCGGCGAGTTCGATGTGCCGGCATTGCCCAGGGCGTAGACCACGCCGTATACGACGAACACCTGCCAGGGTGAGTCAACCTGTCCCATCAACCCGATGCCCACCCCGGCCACTACGGCGGAGATGCCGATGACTCGCTTCAAGCTCCACTGGTCCACCAACCGCCCCAGGAATGGTAGCGCCAATGCCGAGACCACCATGAAGGTGGTCACCGCCAGGGAGAGGGTCGAGCGGCTGACGTCCAGGTCTTCGGACATGGGCTTCAGCATCAGCCCGAAGGCGAACCGGGAACCGCCGCTGAAGAACAGAATGAAGAACCCGGTGGCCAGGATCACGTAGCTGTAATGGGGACGCCGCAAAATGACTCCCTGTCTGTGTTGAATGGGTAAGCGCCCAAAATTTAACCACCGGCCCCAGTTGTTCCGGGACCGGTGGTTTATGTGCCAGCTCTAGAGGCCTTTTGGGCCCTACCGGTTGATCAGCTTCTTAACCGTGGCGATCACCCTGGTCTCGTTGGGCATGTACTCGTTCTCCATGGCCCTGCTGTAGGGGACAGGAGTGTGGGGCGCGGTCACTCTGGAAGGAGGCGCGTCCAGGTAGTCGAATTCTTCTTCCGCCACCCTGGCGCAGATCTCCGAGGCCAAGCTGCAAACTGGGGTGTCCTCGTCCACAACAACCAGGCGATGGGTCTTCCTAACCGACTCGTTGATGTGGTCGTAGTCGATGGGAGAGATGCTGAGGAGATCGATGACCTCGCAGCTGATGCCCTCTTTCGCCAGCGCCTCGGCTGCGTCGTTGGCGACCCAGGTCATCTTGGAGATTCCGACCAGCGTGATATCGGTCCCTTCCCGGATGGTCCGGGCCTTGCCAATGGGCAGCACGTACGGCTCCTCAGGAACTGGACCGGAGATTCCGTATAAGCCCTTGTGCTCGAAGAACACGATGGGGTCGTCATCCCGGATGCAGGCTGCCAGCAATCCCTTGGCGGTGTAAGCGTCGGAGGGCGCCACGCCCTTCAGGCCGGGAATGTGGCTGAATATCGAGTAATAAGACTCGGAGTGCTGCGCGGCAGCCCCGAACCCTGCGCCGATGCGGGTCATCATGGTGAATGGGACTTTCACCTGGCCCCCGAACATATAGCGCATCTTGGCGGCGTTGTTCACCAACTGGTCCATGCAGACTCCGATGAAGTCGATGAACATCAATTCAGCAACGGCTCTCAGTCCAGTGGAGGACGCACCTATTGCGGTGCCGATGAAAGCGGCCTCGGAGAGGGGTGTGTCCAGCACCCGCTCTTTGCCAAACTGCTGGATCAGGCCGACAGTGGTGCGGAAGGGTCCGCCCCAGGCGTCTTCAAAGCCCTGGTCTTCACGCCCGGCGCCTCCGGCGATCTCTTCGCCCATGATGATGACGTTTTCATCCAGTTCCATCTCCTGGCGAAGGCATTCATTGATTGCTTCCCGGAACTGAATCTCCCGGGTCCCCGTTGTTGCTAATGTGGTGGTCATCTATTTCTCCTTAATCGCCCATTTCCAGCAGTCTTAGAAGTTGGGCGCTCTTACGTCTGATGGATTTGATTTGCGGCGTGTTAGACCGACATGTTCACGCCGCGCTTCATCATGTCTTTGGGGTAGTCGACATAGACATCGTCGTACAACTCGACCGGCTCAGGCAGCGGGCTTTCGTCGGCGAACTTCACCGCTTCTTCCATGAGGGCTTCGGCATCCGCGTCCATCTGGTCCAATTCTTCGGCGGTGATATCGCCTTGGGGAATGACGGTATTTCGGAAATGCAACAGTGGATCACGGGCGCGCCAGTGGTCCTCTTCTTCTTTGGTGCGGTAAGTCAATGGATTGTCGAACACGGTATGGCCGTAGTAACGGTAGGTCTCGCATTCGATCAATGTGGGCCCTTCACCGGCTCTGGCCCGGGCAACCGCGTGGGCTGTGGCGTCGTAAACAGCGAAGACATCCATGCCGTCAACGTGGATGCCGGGCATGTCGTATCCTTGGGCCCGGTCGGAGACATGGGTGGTGGAGACACCGTACTCACTGGGTGTGGACATGGCGTAGCCGTTGTTCTCGCACAGAAAGATCACTGGCAGCTTCCAGATCGAGGCCAGGTTCATGGATTCGTGAGTTACGCCCTGGCTGGCCCCGCCGTCTCCAAAAAATGCCACTGCCACCCGGTTCAGTTTCTTGACCTTGGATGTCAAGGCCGCGCCCAACGCCAGAGGGATGCTGGCCCCGACCACGCCGTTGGTGCCCAGCATGCCCTTGCTCATGTCAGAGATATGCATTGAGCCGCCCTTGCCCTTGTTGGGGCCGGTGGACCGGCCGAAAAGCTCGGCCATCATTTGTTTAACGTCGACGCCCTTGGCGATGCAGTGGCCGTGGCCCCGGTGGGTGCTTCCAATGTAGTCTTCGTCGGTAAGGTTGGCGCAGACCCCGACAGGCACCGCCTCTTGTCCGGCGGAGGAGTGGACCGAGGCTGACATACCCCGTTGGCCCGTCTCCGGGATACCTCTTTCCTCAAAGTGGCGAATGGTGGTCATGGTGTTGTATAGCTTGAGCAGGCCCTCGCGGTCAAGATCCATTTTCCCTCCTACGTCATGCGTGGGAATTATTACAATTCCAGTATGCCTGGACGAGTTTGGACAATGTTAGCACGCCGCCTAACGATGTCAACCGGAAACGGTGCCTACCCGTACAACCTCACCCTCGCCCGCTGACAACAAGTATGCAGCGCTGCCGTTGGGCAGAGCCACTTCCAGGTAACCGTGGCTAGCCACCAAAGCGATCAACCCATCGTCACCCACATGCGCTTCATCATTGAAGGTCTGGCACAAGCCGACGATGCTCCGGCCTTTGATCTGCACCTCGATCGATCCCACCGTAGGCAGGCTTTCGGCGGGAATATTGGTGACCAGATTTCCGTAGACATCCTGGCAGGCAACTACGCCGGTTATATGGCCGTCTTTTATTGCGGGTTTGGCCATTGGCAAGAGATACAGACTTTCTATTGGCTCACCCATGTCCTCTGGCGCCACTCCAAGAGACAGATGAGCCGCGACCGGAGTGAAAACGTCGCGGCCATGGAAGGTGTGACTCACCGGATGATGCCAGTATTCAGGGTTGGTCAGGTGTACCGCGGTAAGTCCATCCGATAGGCCAACGAGGCCGGCAGCCTCTGGGACTGGATCGAGGTATTCGGATATGACGCCACTGAGCAGACCGTTATCCGGGGCTACGAAGCGGCCGTTAGACGTGGAGAGCAGTATCGGCCGGCGGTCCGTGCCCACCCCTGGGTCTACTACTGCAACGTGAATCGCGTCTTTGGGGAAGAATTGGTGGTTGATTCCCAGCAGGAATGAGCCCTGGGCGATGTTCTGGGGCGAAATCTGATGGGTCAGGTCGATGAAGCCGAGGCCGGGATTGATGCTTAGAGCTACACCCTTCATGACCCCCGCATAGGCGTCGGAAAGGCCGAAGTCAGTGGTGAAGACAAGTAGAGGCGAAGTCATGGTAGTGCCGGGCGGAGGAGCCGCCTAGGACTATCCTACCCGGACGCTGATGATTGAAATCACTACGAACAAAATCGCAAGAAATATGGTGAACTGGAACAGGGTCTTCTCCAGTCCTCGGCGGG
>VFHG01000058.1 GCA_009392075.1 SAR202 cluster bacterium | reverse complement strand
TCTCTCCCTACATCTTCTGCTACGCGGCAGACGGCGCAGAAGACTTGGCTCATGGCGAACAACTGCTGCGGGCCCACATGGCTTATTACGTCGGCGGAATGGGAACCTTTTATTTCGATAGCATGAGCCGGGCCGGTTTCGCCACCGAATCCCAGGCCATCCAGGACGCCTGGAGTTCCGGTAACCGGGAACAGGCCGCCGCCGCGGTGTCGGACAAGATGCTGGAGAGCGTGGTGGTCCTGGGGAATGCCCAGCAGTGCCGTGACCAACTAGCCCGGTTCCGGCAGGCAGGGGCAGACATGCCAATCGTCAACTTCGCCCACGGGACTGACCTTGAAGCCATCCACCGCACCATGGCGGCGCTTGCTCCGCAGGCCGACGCCTAATGCCCACCAAGATCGGCGTGATCTCAGACACCCACTCCGCAGGCAGTGGCCGGGACCTGCCGGTGAAGATTCTCGACGCCTTACATGGGGTCGACATGATCCTCCACTGCGGCGACCTTGAATGCCTGGGAGTACTGGATTACCTGGAAGAGCTGGCTCCTCTGCTGGCAGTACGAGGCTACGAAGACCCACTGGAAGAAGGCGACCGTCTCGCTATGACGACCAGGGTGGTCAAAGTCGAAGGCGTATCCATCGGCATGATCCATGATATCCAATGGCCCGGCCCCAAGATTCCCACTAGCCCCGACGGTTCCGAGTTAGTCCTTCCCGAAGGCGATGGGCGGGAGTTCATGGCCCGCAAGTTCAAAGAGCCGGTAGACGTCGTGTTGTTCGGCGATACCCACGAGGAGTTGGTCATGCACTGGGACGGTGTGTTGATCATGAACCCCGGCAGCCCCACCTACCCAGGCCGCCGCCACAAACGGGGCGTCTTAGGCACTCTAGGCCTGCTGGAAGTGGACGGGGAAGACGCCACTGGGCGAATAATCAACCTGGAACCAGTTGTTTAGTTCATAGTGCCCGGTTTCCTTCCACTCCCTCCCTCGCGACAATACGCCCACAGCCGCTCGTCGTAGGCGCGGGTTTTTAACCCGCCTTCCCTCCATGCATCTTCGCTTACACGAGGCTGCGGATATAAAAAAGGGCCGGTCTCTCGACCGGCCCTTTTTGTTCGAACGTACTTTTCCTTAGGTGATCTTTTCGATCAGCGGAGTGACCTCCAAGAAAACCGGGGCAAACACCAAGGAGACAATAGCCATCAACTTCAACAGGATGTTGAGTGACGGGCCTGAAGTGTCCTTGAACGGGTCGCCAACAACGTCGCCTTCGACCGCGGCCTTGTGGGCATCGGAGCCCTTGCCGCCGTAATGGCCCAATTCCACGTATTTCTTGGCGTTGTCCCAAGCGCCGCCGGCGGTGGCCATCATGATGGCCAGCATGAAGCCGGAACCCACGGCTCCGATGAGCATGCCACCCAAGGCCTCCACGCCCAGGATAAAACCGGTGGCCAAAGGAGCGGCAACGGCCATCAAACCGGGTATGATCATCTCCTTAAGCGCGCCCTTGGTGGCTATGTCCACACATTCCTTGTAATCGGGCTCAGCAGTCCCTTCCATCAGACCGGGGATCTCCCGGAACTGGCGGCGGACCTCATTAACGATGGACATCGCCGCCCGCCCCACGGCCTTCATGGTAAAAGCGGAGAAGAGGAACGGCAGCATAGCGCCGAAGAGTACGCCCACAATGGTCTTGTGGTCCATCAGGTCGATCACCTTTATCTCGGCCGCGATCGCGAAGGCCGCCAGCAGAGCCAGAGAAGTCAACGCGGCGGAACCGATGGCGAATCCCTTTCCTGTGGCCGCCGTGGTGTTCCCCAAGGCGTCCAAAGCGTCGGTCCGCTCCCTTACTTCAGGATCAAGCTGGGCCTGCTCCGCGATTCCGCCGGCGTTATCGGCTACCGGACCGTAAGCATCGGTCGCCAGCGTGATTCCAAGTGTGGATAACAGGCCTACCCCGGCCAATGCGACCCCGTAGAAGTCGGCCAATTCAAAGGCGATGATGATGGTGAATCCCACCGCTACCAGGGGAACGACAGTGCTGATCATGCCGGTGGCAATACCGCTGATCATCACGGTGGCAGCGCCGGTCTGCGAGGACTCGGCGATCATCTGCGTTGGTTTGTAGTCGTAGGAGGTGTAGTACTCAGTCGACAGGCCGATTATTATGCCTGCCGCTAGACCCGTTATTATCGCCCAGAACCATTTGATTTCCATGTCCAAGGAGAGCACAACCACCAGTGCGAAAACCGCCAGCAGGATCGCCGAGGCGAAGATGCCCCGCCGAAGCGCCCACAAGAGCTGGCCAAAATCGGCCTGTTCGTTGGCACGTACCACAAAGGTGCCTAGGATCGCAGCCACGATCCCGGCGCCCGCCAACATCAGTGGCAAGACTGCCTTGTCAGCGTCCCAGGCAACGGCCGCTCCAGCGGTGCCCGCGGTTGCCAAGGCGATGGCAGCGATGATCGAACTTACGTAGGACTCGAATAGGTCAGCGCCCATACCCGCAACGTCGCCCACGTTGTCACCGACGTTGTCGGCGATCACTCCGGGGTTCCGGGGGTCGTCTTCGGGGATACCCGCCTCAATCTTTCCAACCAGGTCGCTGCCCACGTCGGCAGCCTTAGTGAAGATTCCTCCGCCAACCCTGGCGAAGAGGGCTATCGAACTGGCGCCGAATCCGAAGCCGGCAACCACCGTGATGTCTTGGAAGATCATGTAAAGGATGGTCACGCCGAGCAGGCCGATGCCAACCACCGTGATGCCCATGACAGAACCGCTGGAGAAGGCGATCCGCAATGCTGGATTGAGGCCGTGCATAGCAGCGGCTGCGGTTCGGACGTTGGCTCTAACCGCGACGCTCATGCCGATGAATCCGGCGGTAGCTGAGCAGACCGTGCCCACCAGGTAGGCGATGGCCGTTTCCGGCACGGTGTTATCCAGTGTCCACCAGTCGATCAACGCCCACAGTCCTGCTGCGACGACGATGACGAATGGCGCTAAAACCATGTACTCCCGGCGTAGGAAGGTGCCGGAACCTTCGCGTATCGCATCGCCAATGGCCCGCATGCGCTGGTTGCCGGGGTCAGCACGCAGTACACGGATGGCGGTAAAGGCGGCGAAAAGAAGGGCTGCGCCCCCAGCGGCGAGGGCAACGATCAAGGATTCCATGAAGAGACTCTCTTAAAGGGACAGGTGTGAGCTTTGTATCTGATAAAAATCTGCCTGTTTTTAGGCGTGCGCAACTTATCATATGGGGTTGGAGGTGTCAAGCGTATTTCGCCGCCGGATACACTTAATTTGCACGGGTATCGCCGCTAACAATCAAGTTCTATCGGTGGGTTTAAGGTGAAAATCAGCCACACGAATCTGACTAGGACCGGAGGTTAGGGGCTGTGAATCTCTACGTCTGGGAAGGAGATTGCCACCGCGAACCAGAACGAACGTCGAGTGCTCACCCGTTCCAAAAGCCCCCCGCCAAAGGTCCTTTTACGGCCCTGCCGGCAGAATCCTAGGCGCTTCCAGTCTCACGGTCAGTGACTAACCCGTCGCCTTGGTAGTCGAAGTTTAAGGTCTAATCTTCCACGGTCCTAAAGAACGCCCCTACCGAGCGGCCTCTCGAGGTGGTGAAGACGACTATTGCCTCTCCGCCAACTTCAGCATTGACCGCACCATCGCCGATCTCGCCGGCGGCCAACCGTCCGTCCAGTTTGTCTTCGTCCACCGGGAAGGCGAATTGACCATTGTTGATGCGGTCTTGGTACCCGCTGCCAAAGCCGTTGCCGTAGGCCGTGCCGGCTAAAAGCGTCTCAAACCCTCCCTCGGCGCCGGTGATCA
>VFHG01000057.1 GCA_009392075.1 SAR202 cluster bacterium | reverse complement strand
ACCGGCGCGCGCAGGCCGTTGAATGTGGAGACCAAGGTCACGGCCAGACCCTTCAGACTGTTAAACATCTAGTCTCCTCCGGCTTGGTCAGACGACTGGCTCTGCGCTTGTCTTTCGGCTTCCAATGCGGCTCGTCTGCTCCGGACCTCGACCACCAACCGTGACGGCGCGGTCATTCGCTGGTAGATCAAATAACCGACCACCAAGAGACCGGCCGAGGACATGAGCGTAAGGGTCCAGGCGGGCCATTCGTAGAATTGGTACACGCCTGTCATCACAACCAACAGGAACGACATCGGCACCATGACCTTCCAGGCGAAGGCCATCAGTTGGTCTATCCGCAGCCTGGGGAAGGTGCCGCGCACCCAGAAGATGACCATGATTACCAGATAGACCTTGAATAGAAACCATATGATCCCCCAGTCGCCAGAGAGACCCGGGCCGGACCAACCGCCAAAGAACAGGATCACGGTCAGCGCCGCGATGGCGAAGGTGTTGATGTATTCAGCCAAAAAGAACACCGACCAGTGGGCGCCGCTATATTCGACGAAGGGACCACCCACAATCTCAGACTCAGCGAAATAAATGTCGAAGGGAGTCCTCCCAACCTCGGCCAGTCCGGCGATGAAGAAAATGACCAGGCCCAGGGGTTGCACAAGAAAGAAGATGTAGCGGTCCTGTTGATTGACTATCTCCCGCAAGTCCAGCGACTGGGCCAGCATGGCAACGGAGATTGCCACCATGATGATGGGTATCTCGTAGCTAATCAGTTGAGCCGCCGCTCGCAGACCGCCGAGGGTGCCGTATTTGTTGGCTGAGCCCCAGCCGGCCAAGACCAGTCCCAGAATCCCGACCACCGAGAAAGCGATGATGTAGAAAAGCCCCAGGTCCAGGTTCTGTATCACTGCATTTTGAGTGCCGGGGATGGTCACCCAGATCATGAACGCCGAGACAACAACGATGATTGGCGCGACCCAGAAGATAGCCTTCTCAGATGAGGCAGGGATGATGTCTTCTTTGAGGATCAGTTTCAAGGCGTCGGCCATGGGCTGCAACAGCCCCATGGGGCCGGTGCGGGTTGGGCCTAAACGCAGTTGGAGCCGCCCTAGGAGTTTGCGTTCTAGCCAAGTCAATGAGAGCACCACGCCGGATAGGGCGGTGAACATGATGAACAGCCCAACCACCAACCAGATAAAATTGGTCAGGCTTATCGCGAGAAGGATGGTGTCCGGCATCAGCGGTCCACCTCGCCCAGAACGATGTCCAGCGCGCCCAGAATAACCACGGAATCGGCGATCCAGGCGTCTTTCAGCATGTGTTTCAAGGACGAAAGGTTGCAGAACGATGGCGGGCGCACCTTGACCCGGTAGGGCCGGTCGGCCCCGTCGCTAACCAGGTAGACGCCAATCTCTCCCCGGGGATTCTCGCCCCTTACGTAGACCTCGCCGACGGGTGGACGGATCAAGCGGCGGCCCAAGGAAGATACGACTTCTCCGTGAGGAAGTTGGTCCAACGCTTGCTCGATGATACGCACTGATTGATAAATCTCTTGGACACGCAGGTAATACCGGTCCCAGCAGTCGCCATCCAGGCCGATGGGAACGTCGAAATCGAACCGGTCGTAGACCGAATACGGCACGGCCTTGCGCAGGTCATAATCGACGCCCGATGCTCTTAGGCAAGGCCCGGTCAGTCCGTAGTCGATGGCGTCTTCAGCAGTCATCACTGCGATGTTCTTCAGGCGGGCGAGAAAAATCTCGTTAAAGCTGAGGAGTTTGTCGGATTCCTCGGTGTCCTTCTTTACCAGGTCCAGCACTTCCCGAACTTCCGCCACGAAGTTCTCGGGAACGTCCTCTTTAAGGCCGCCGATGCGGAAGTAGTTGTGCATCATGCGGGCGCCGGAGACCGACTCAAAGAGTCCCTGGATCCGCTCTCGTCCGCGGAAACAGAACATGGAGGGCGTCATGGCCCCGGCGTCCAGCCCCATGGTGGCGATGAACAGCATGTGGCTGGCGATGCGGTTGAGCTCGCAGAGGATCACCCGAATGTACTCGGAACGTTCCGATACCTCCAATCCCATGAGTTTCTCGACCGCCCGGCAGTAGACCTGCTCGTTGTTGAAGTTGGCGATGTAATCCATGCGGTCGAACAGGGTGATTACCTGGTGATACTGCTCGCCTTCGCAAAGTTTTTCCGAGCCCCGGTGCAAGTAGCCGATATGGGGCACCACGTCAACGATCTTCTCACCGTCCACCCACAGCACCATGCGGAACACGCCATGGGTTGAGGGATGCTGCGGCCCCATATTCAGCAGCATCTCTACCGGTTCGGCGTTGGGGACTATGTTTCCCGTGGGCTGAGTCGTGCCTGGTTGGGTCGAATCTGAAGTTTGCGTCATATCTAGTTGGTGGCCGGATCGAAGTCTTGTTCGGAGGGAGTCCCTATGAACCTGATCTTTGGTTCCGGGGGCGGTTCAACCTCGCTGCTCATCCAGACCTCATCGTTGAAATAGAACCCGGCTCCGATCAGGGTCTCTTCAAGCACTCCCAGTTTTTCGCAGTCTTCCAGGTATTCCGACACCTGGCGCCGGAGCATGTTTTTCGCTTCCTCAAGCGTGTCACCAAACCCGGTAATCAGCAGCTCGGGACATAGCGCTTCATATCCGGCGCCGGCCGGAGTCTCTTCGATCCGGTAGACCACCCGGTCAAAGGGCGCTTGTTTGGCTGATTTCGATTTTTTCGCCAAAGTCATTCTCCGTCCGGAGGTAATGCCGCCTCGGCAAATTCCAGTTGCAGTTCGGTCTCATCATCAACGCCAGGATAACCGGCGTCGACCAGAACGCTACTAAGAGTGTCGGTCCCGTCGTGGGACTCGATCCAGGCCCGGACGATTTGAATCAGTTCCTCTTGGGCAGCTTCAAGGGTCTCGCCTTCGCCTACCAAACCGAGATCGTCTAATCGGACAACGTATCTGTCATCTTCCGTGTTGATCTGGGCTGTCAGGAGCACCGTCTCCATATTCTTCTAAAACTCCTGGTATTCATTGAAAGGAAATTCCTTGCGCCCTGGAAACCCCTCGAAACCCTCATAAAGGAGCAGGGGTGACATGTCAGGATGACCGTCAAAACTAACTCCAAACAAGTCATGGGCTTCCCGTTCGTACCAATCGGCCGCCCGCCAAACGGATGTGACGGATGGAACAGTGGTGTCCGAATAGGGGACGTTGGTCCGCAAAACAAGCGTGCGTTCCGGTTCCAAGGACTGCAATATATAGACCATCTGAAAATATTCCGAGTAGTCGACACAAGCCAAGCAGAGTAGCATCTCAGTTGCGGTCCGCGGGTCTCCTTTGATTAGACGGCAGGCCTCGAGCGTGTGTTCTTTACTGATGCTTACCTGGGGGATGTCGTCCAATGCGCCGCCCTCGGGGAAGAAATCCTTGAGAACATCCAGAGAGACGTCAAGCAGCGCGATTCCCGACGGGGTCAGGTTCGCCAGTGGGTCTACGGCAGGCTCTTCTTCGCCATGACCTGCAGGTTTTGAAGTAGCAGCGGACTCAGGAGAGTCAACAGGCTCAGAAGCAGCTTCTTGATTCTCTCCGCTATCTGCCACTATTTCCCGGCGTCCCGCATGATTTTTTCTTGAAGCTTAATGATGCCGTACAACAGGGCTTCTGGGCGAGGTGGACAGCCCGGAACATAGACGTCAACGGGAACGATGTGGTCCACACCCATTACTACGGAGTAAGACCGGTAATAAGGGCCGCCGTTGGTGGCGCAGCTACCCATGGCTATCACCCACTTGGGTTCGGGCATCTGCTCATAGAGCAGCCGGATGGGGTCGGCCATCTTTTTGACCACTGTGCCCGATACGATCATCACGTCAGCCTGTCGGGGCGAAGGCCAGGTGACCACGCCGAAGCGGTCGAAGTCATAGTGAGCCATATAAGTGGACATCATCTCGATAGCGCAGCAAGCCAAGCCGAAGGATAGTGTCCACAGCGATGACTTTCTGGCCATGGCGAACAGTTGGTCGGTTGAGGCGGTGATGATCCCGGGCAGCTTTCCGCCCATGGCCTGATCATACAAACTAGGACCAGGCTGGTTGCCCGGTCCCACAATTATTTCTGCCATTCCAACACTCCCTTCTTCCAGGCGTAAATGATGGCGAAAAAGAGCACACCCAAGAACATCATCATGGCGTAAAAGGGAAGCACGTTGGCCTGATTCACCTTCTCCTGCATGAAGATAACGGCCCATGGGAAAAGGAATACCGCCTCAACATCGAAGATCAGGAACAGAATGGCGAAGATATAGAACCTGACGTTGATGTTGGACCAGGTATAGGGCGTAGGAGGAATACCACATTCGTAGGTGGTTAGTTTGGCCTCTGAATAGCGACGGGCCGAGAGGAACCGGGAGGCGGAGAACATCCCGCCGATAGCCACAGCCGCGACTACCGCGGACAATGCCACCGCGGTCCAGTTCTGAGTGAACAGTTCGGCGTTAAATGTTTCGAGATTCATCGTTGGGAAATACAGACTACCGCAGTACAGATGGGCGTCGGTGAGTTGGTTAACTTAGCCTCGATTTGCACCCGAAATATACCATCGGCAGGCGAACAGTGTCAACGAAATTCGCCGCCTGGTCAGGGCGAAAATCAGTTGCCTTCCATCGCCCTGAGTTGGGTTGAAGAGATGTCTTCCCGGAACTGTCCTTCCGGAATACCCTGGAACAGTCCCTCAAATCCTTCAGGGATGGGAACGTCGCTAAGGGTTTTGAATGCTCCTTGGTCTTCCCGCCCGGCCACGAGAAACCTGGTCCCAGCGGCTAACATCTCCGCCAGAGCCATCATCATGGCATACCGGTCGTCGCCGTAATAACGCTGGGCCACCAGCCGGATAGCGGTGTCCCACCCCACAACAAAAGTCCGCCCTGGGAAGAGCCTGGCCTTCTTAAAGAATGTCTCGGCCCTGGTCAATACTGCCGTCTCTCCGGCCGTGAATTGGACCAACCTTTTCAAAATCTCTGATTCTTCCAGATCCGGTTTGTCCACGTTGGTTACCGACAGTTCGAATCCCACTTCGAAACCTAAAATCTTCGCGGCGATCTGAGCGAGTCCGTGGTGGCCCTGGTGTAGAGGGCTAAACGAGCCCGGAAGCAACGTGCCTGGAGCCTCACCTTCCACAATCATCTTTCCGGCGCGAACTACGACCCAAGCCGCGTCTCCTAATACTAGTTGTTCCAATGGAGCGGGGTGTTCGGTTCGTTCGATCTCGAGCTTGTCCCCGGGAGTCAGCCTAAGCTCCAAGTCGGAATCCAAACCTGAAAGCAACGTCAGTGCGTGGACCAAAAGGCGGCTGACCAGCTCTTCTTCGCCCACCCGGTCTCGCAGGCCCTTGTGGAGATTCAATGAGTACAGAGTGTTGCCCTGTTGATCCCAAGCTGAGACGTATGCCCGGTGTTCGCCGCGTTTCGGGCGGTCGGTGGCGATGGTGGCGGCGCATGCCAAGCCCACTGGAGGCGAGTCGTCTTCTAGCTGGGCGTTGGCTTTGCGGAAGGCGGCCTTGGCCATGTCCTTGGCGGTCTGGGCCGACGCCGATTGCTCCGGCTCGAATCCCAAGAAGGCGTTCATGGACTCGTGGCCATAGGGCACCAGAACCTCCAGAATCGTTCGGGAGGCGCCGGCCACGCCCAATAACCAGGCCACGGCTTGGGTGCCGGCCCCCGAAACCGCCAGGACGGTTTTGTGGGGAGTGGCGTGAATCTTTTCTATGTGTGGACGGATTTCTTCCATGTTTGGGGGTGCCCTCATCCTAACCTTCTCTCGTGCGCTGGAGAAGGAACTAAGTGTTTCCCTTTATTTCGGTTGCCAGGGAGTGTGGCTGATCTTGTCCATTGTGGCTCGAGATGTTGCTATCTCGGACGATTGTTTGGCCTCCCAGTGTTCCAGCCATTCCCGAGGTAGTTCCCGGCGAGCGTCGAGCCACCAGAGCGGGTCGCCTTGTGCCAACGTCTTGCCATCCAATACATCGGCCAGGAAACAGGTCATATCTCCGCCGTCCATGGCGTTGATCACCCGGCAGTCCAGGTACCCGAAGCAGTCGGTCAGCAAAGGGGAGCCAGACGTGCCGGCTTTAGTTCCGACACCTGCCAATTTGTCCGTTTCGCGGCCCGAAACCAAACCGAAATCTCCGACGAGATCCAGTTGATCCGGCCTGAGGAAATTCAGGGCAAATGCGCCGCTAGACAGCACCATATCGTGACTGAGGTTGGTTTTGTAGAGTTGAACAACCACCCTTGGGCGTTCTGGAACTATGGCTGCGGCGGCGATGGCCACTGCGATCTGCACATTGTCCCTGCCCTGCCAATGGCTGGTGACCGCCACCAGGGGCGACCAGAGCCTACCCATGATCGGCGCTATATCGGCATATTCCATGCTGCTCTTCCCGCCACGTTCAGCCTCAATTCAGCCTGGAAAGTGTAGCACTCGAACTTGTTTGTCACCAAGCATCGGTTAGACACGCGCGCTGTGCGGACCTACCAGTCAGGAGAATAATCCTCGGCGCCGTTGGTGGTTAACCGGCGTTGGTTACCGCCGTCGTCGTCCATGATGAATATCTCGCCGGAGCCGTAAAGATAAGAAACGAAGGCCATCCGGCTGCCGTTGGGGGACCAGACCGGTTCAAGGTCGTCGGCCTCGTTGGTGGTCAATCGTAACTGCCGCGAGCCGTCCTCTTCCATAATGTATATCTCAC
>VFHG01000056.1 GCA_009392075.1 SAR202 cluster bacterium | reverse complement strand
CAAATTTGGTTCACGGGGTCTAACCGTGGGCGGCCTTACCGTATCCGCCGTAGCCTGGGTGATCATGGCTACGAGTCTCACCGAGTTCTCTCCAGTACTTCTGATCGTGGTTTTGCTAATGGCACAGAGCGCCGGCACGGCCCTATTCAACTCGCCCAACAACAGCTCCATATTGAGCGCGGTGGAACGCTCTCAATATGGGGTGGTCTCGGCTCTGACTCAGTTGGTCCGGAACTCGGCCAACGTGACCAGCATCGCCATCGCCACAACAGTGGTAGTCGCAACCATGGGCGCCCGGGGAGTGGAGCCCAGCTTGGATGCAGTCAACCCAGACGTTGCCGAGGCCTTTGTGGCCGGTCTCAAATGGGCATTCTGGATGATGGCGGGGCTGCTGTTGGTGGGAATCATCTTGTCTGCGCTTCGAGGCGGACGGCCGAAACCTGAGCCCGCGGCCAAGCCCGAATCCATCACCGTCAGGCCGGCATCTGAATGATTTAAGGAGCGCCTGAGACACCGCCAGTCAGCTTGACACCCCTAACCAAGGGTGGCAAACTTACTTTTCATTCGTGGTAGCTGGCGTAAAGCTCGGAGCTATCCAGTATTACAGTAATGACGGAGGAGTTCATATGGCAGGCGTCAATATCGAGATTCGAGAGAACGGTCCACTGCGCGTTGTCGGCCCCGTAACCATCACAGACAAAGACGGCAAAGAGTACAACATACCTGAGGGCCAGTGGGTGAGCATGTGCCGTTGCGGCGAGTCTGGCAACAAGCCTTTCTGCGACTCCGCCCACCGCGACGCCGGGTTCGAGGCTGAATCCGTAGCTAAGTAGATAGCTCCCCACGCCATAGTTGCGACATAGCGTGATGCGGTCCGCCACCTATGTGCGAATACATCTCAGACGGAGGAATATTCATGGCAGATGTAAACATAGAGATTCGGGAGAACGGTCCCCTGCGGTTTGTCGGCCCCATCACGATCACCGACAAAGACGGTAACAACTACACCGTCCCAGACGGCGAGGCGGTAGCTCTCTGCCGTTGCGGTCATTCAACAAATAAACCGTTCTGCTCCGGTACCCACCGGGAGGCCGGGTTTGAGGCTGAGTCCTCAGCTCAGTAGTCTACCCGCAGAAATATGGCAACAAAAAGGCGTCCCAATAATCGGGACGCCTTTTCTCTCTTCGAGATATCGCGCCGCTAATTTGCGCGGTAGACCCGGCGGATGCCTCGCACCAACTTTAACCGGTCCTCAGCCAGACGGTCCGCCGCCTTGGCGGTGGGAATCTCTTCACTCTTGGACCTGGCGATCACCCGTTCTGTGATCTCGTAGATTCTTTCGGTCTTTTCCCTGGCCCGCTCCGAGTTGTACTCCCGGCCGATTTCAGCCTCAGCGTTGATGATGCCACCGGCGTTCACTATGTAGTCTGGCGCGTACACGACCCCCAGCCGGTGTAGTTCGTCGCCGTCTTTGTCGGACAACAACTGGTTGTTGGCGCCGCCGGCCACCACCTTGCACTTCAACTGAGGGGTAGTGTCTGGGTTAATCACCCCGCCAAGGGCGCAAGGCGCGAATATGTCGCAGTCCACACCATAGATATCGTTCGGCTTGACCACGGTAAGACCCATATCGCGGGCGCGGTCCAGCGCATCGTCAAAAACGTCGGTCACCACTAAATTTGCGTCTTCTTTCATCAGGTGGTGTGCGGTCTGGGTCGCCACCTTGCCGAATCCCTGAAGGGCCACGGTCTTGCCGGTAAGAGACTCGATGCCCCAGACTTCTTTGGCGCAGGCCTTCATTCCCATGTAAACGCCCAGCCCGGTCATTACGGAAGTGTCACCGCTCCCACCGGAGGTGACGGGCAGACCGACCACGTAGTCTGTCTCCTGCTTAATGTATTCCATGTCCCGCCCGGTGCTACCGACATCGGTGGTGGTCAGGTAGCGTCCGCCCAGGGTGTCGACGAACCGTCCGTATGCACGGACGAGGGCTTCTGTTTTGTCGGTGTGGGAGTCGGCGATGATCACGCCTTTGCCGCCGCCGAGGGGAAGGTCGGCCGCCGCTGCTTTATAGGTCATGGCCCGGGACAACCTGAGCGCGTCCCAGACCGCTTCTTGCTCCGACTTATAGGGCCAGATTCGTGTGCCGCCACAGGCTGGTCCCAGAGTAGTGTCATGGATGGCAATGATAGCCTTGAGGCCTGAACCGGCGTCGGAGACCATCACCAATTGCTCGTGGCCCTCGGCCCCCATCTGCTGAAGTAACTCCAACTTCGGACTCCTTTCCTACCTTACTTAACCGGCCGCTTCAGACTAGGCCAGCAACAACGGTCTCTTTAGTAATTGGAATGCGGGATGGTGTCTAGGGGATTTCAGACCTACTACTGACCAGCGATTTCGGCCGTCCAAGCCACCTACTCAATTATAAACCAAAGCGCCGGCTATTCCTTTCCGTCGGTAGGTTTGGGCCGGTCAAATCAGGAGAAGTAAGATTCGAGACCCCTATGAGTGACCGAGATACGATTGTTGCCCTTCTCATCACGGATGCTACAATCCAACGCGGACTAAATCCTTAATAATCACCTAAACCCTTCGGAGGAACCAAATGGCCCAGCAATACTCGGCGCCGCCGGCAATGACGATCGACGAATCCAAGACCTACACGGCCACGGTAAAGACCAACCACGGCGATATCGTCATAGAACTCTTCGCGTCCAAAGCGCCGGTAACGGTTAATAACTTCGTGTTTTTATCCAATGAAAAGTATTATGACGGTGTGGTCTTCCATCGAGTTTTACAAAATTTCATGATCCAGGGAGGAGACCCTACCGGCACCGGAAGAGGTGGACCGGGTTACAATTTTCAGGATGAATTCGATCCGAACTTGGGTTTCGACAATAAGGGCATCCTAGCCATGGCCAATGCGGGACCCGGCACCAACGGCAGCCAGTTCTTCATTACGGTCGCTCCAACTCCCCATTTGAAAGGGTTGCACACGATCTTCGGAACGGTGACCAGCGGCCAAGATATAGCAGACGCGATCTCCAAGGTGGCTGCGGACGGAGCCGGCCAGCCGGCCGACAAGGTCACCATTGAAACCATCGAGATTCAGGCGACATAGTTGCGACTGGCCGCCCGTCCAAACTAAGCTCCCAGGCAGGGGCTAGTCTGCTTCAATCGGAACGGGCGCCGATTTTTTTCACGGGCCGCTTGGCCAGCATGAAACACACGGCGCCGGCCAGGTTGGTCACCACCATCACTAGAAATGCGTCGGTATAGGTGCCTTGCACATCACGCATCCAGCCGACCAGCGGCGCCGCAATCAGCAACAAGAGGTTCATGGGGACAGTCGAAAGACCTAGTATTTTCCCGAATGACGCCGAACCGAAATAATCGCCGCGGATGGCCACCGTCAGAGGGTTCCTCCCGCCGAAACCAGCGCCAAACAACGCCGCAAAGGCATAAAACGATGCCAGCGAGTCGGCGAAGACCAACACCACCACACCCAAAGCCTGTAGGGTTGTGAAAAAGGCCAGAGCCATCCTGATGGGAATCTTGCCGCCAACATAGCCCCCCACGAGTTGAAACCCCATGGCTACGGCGGTGTATGCAGAGACTACGAAAGCGGCGTCCTGTATCTCATAGCCTTTATCAACCATCAGAAGCCCCAGGTGGGCCATGATGGCCAAGATCACCATTGAAGTGAAACCATGGCCAAAGGCAATCAGCCAGAACGCCGGGGTCCTCAGGGCCTCTGAGGCGGTAAAGTCGATCTCGTCGGCGGTCCGTGGCGAAGCTGGCTGACCGGCGACCACCGCAACAGGGACAGGAACGGGTTGATCGCCGTCCGGCAATAATCCGTAGTCCTGAGGTTGGTTACGGATCAATCTAGAGATCGGCCCGGCGACCACTATCATGATGATTCCCAAGATAATCGCCGTCTCACGCCAACCTAAACGGTCCGGGTCAATGGACCAAGCGATCAAGGGCACCAGAATCAACGCGCCCGCACGGCTGCCCATGTTAGACCAGCCCAGAGCCATCGCCCGGCGCCGGTGGAACCACCGGTTGAGCATGGTCATCAGTGGGATCCAACTGCCCAGTCCCTGGCCAACCGCCATCAGGATATAGGCCAGGTAGAACATCCACAGGTTCTGCACCAGACCGAAGAAGATGAACGATCCACCAAGGATAGTAAGCCCTACGAAAACCATTCTGCGGGTGCCGACTTTGTCGGTGAGGTAACCTTCAATCGGGCCCATCAGCCCACCTTCCACTCGGGTGAAGGTGAGGGCAAATCCCAATTGCGTGCGATTCCAGCCGAAATGACGTTCCAAAGCAACGGCCCAAACGCTCATGGCATGGAACAGTGGAACAGTGGAAATCACCATGACGAACCCGCTGATCCCTACCAGCCACCAGCCGTAGAAAACGCCGTTCAGACGGCCGGATCCGCGGGGGTTTGAAGAAGGAGGAGAAGAAATTGCTTTAGCACTCCCAGGCAGAATCTCTCTTAGGATCGAGCCTGGGAGAGCATATCATAGGGTCGCATAATTAAGTCAATGTAATATTTATGAAATCGCCTTATCGAGGCTTCCGGCCAAACTCCACCCAGACCTGATACACCCGGTTCTTTGGTAGTCCCATGGCCTCAGAGACCATGGCGACGGCTTCCTTGGCCCTGATCCCGTCTTCCCGAAGGCCGATAAGTTGCCGGCGTAATTCCGTGTCGGTGGCAGCATCAGCCTCAGCAGCCGCTTCCGGGCTGGCGCTAGCCTCGATGGGTCTGCCCTCCACCACCAGCACCACCTCCCCACGCGGCGAGTCGAAGTGTTCCAACGCCTGGGATGCCGAGCCGCGAAACACCTCTTCATGCAGCTTGGTCAACTCACGGCATACGGCCAATGGCCGGCCGCCCAGGACCGTGTCCATGTCGGCCAGCGTGGCACGCAGACGGTGGGGCGCTTCGAAAATCACCAAGGGTACGACGGACGACGACGCTTCCCGAAGCGCCGATTGCCGGTCCTTCCTGCGCCGGGGTAGGAACCCCAAGAACGAAAACGCGTCACCGGCGAATCCTGACATAGCCAGAGCCGCAGTTACCGCCGATGGGCCAGGCACAACTTCAATCTTGATTCCTGCCCGGGCCGCCGCAGCCACCAATTCGTTCCCCGGATCGCTGACCACCGGCATTCCTGCGTCGGTCACCAACGCGACATCGCCCTCAGCAAGCTCCGCCAGCAAACCGTCCAGCTTGTTCCGCCAGTTGTGCTGGTGAAAGCTGGTGGTCCGTGGGTGGATGCCAAGGTGGCTCAACAACCGCCGAGTGACGCGGGTGTCCTCGGCCGCCACCAGGGAGACTTCCGAGAGGATTCGGGCCGCCCGTGGAGTAAGGTCTTCCAGGTTTCCGATGGGGGTCCCTACTATATATAAGGTTGGCACCTGCTGATTCCCGTTCCGTATTTCCCGTTTTGTTTTTACCGATCTAGCCCGCGCCGTTCATTATATGGTACTGGCCCCTTGCCTCACGTGGACTGCCAAAGTAAGCTTCGTTAGGCGATTTAGAAACCATTAACCTCAGGAGTTGACCATGGCAAAGCTGACCGGAGCCCATCTCTTCATCAGGTGCTTAAAGATGGAGGGCATCGAGAAGGTGTTCACCATCGTCGGCGACACCATCCTCCCCTTGGTGGACGCCGCGGAAGACGAGGGCATCCAGTTCATCGACGCACGCCATGAAGGCGCGGCCCTGCACATGGCCGACGGCTACGCCAGGATCACCGGCCGGCCGGCAGCGGGCATCTTCACCGGAGGCCCAGGATTTTCCAACGCCATCTCGGCCCTACCAGCGATCTACACATCCGAAAGCCCGGTCATATTCATCGCCGGAGCGGCGGAACTGCCCCAGCACGGAATGTCGGCCTTTCAGGAGATCGACCAGATCGGCATGACCACGCCCGTAACCAAGGGATCATGGATGATCCACGACAAGACCCGGATCCCTGAGTTCGTGGCCACTGCCTTCCGGACGGCAACTTCCGGACGGCCCGGCCCGGTGCACCTGACATTGCCCATCGACATCCAGGAGGCGGAGATCTCAGAGGACGAACTGCCCCAGTACATGCCCCAGGAATACCGTCCAACAGGCCGCCCGCAGGGAGACCCAACACTTATCGAACAGGCGGCTTCTTTATTGAAGGGCGCCAAGAAACCGGTGATCATCGCCGGAAACCCGGCCCGTTACTCCGTGGACCCGGCCCAGCTCCAAGAACTGGCCGAATCGACGGGCATCCCAGTATTCACCGTTGAGCAAGCGCGGGGCCTGTTGGATGACGAGCATCCCCTCTGCTTCGGATACGCCGACGGCGCGTTGAATCCGACGGCCCGCCGCTTCCGGGAAGCCGACGTTGTCCTGTTACTGGGCAAACGGTTGGACCACCGGTACCGTTACGGCGGCATCTTTTCCGACTCGGCCAAGGTCATTCAGGCAGACCCTTCTGCCGCGGAGATCGGCCGCAACCGAGGCGTGGCCGTGGGGATAGAGGGAGACTTGGGCGCGGTGGTTGAACAGATAACCGCGGCCTGCAAAGCCGACGGCAGGCCCAAGGAAAACATCGCCGCCTGGGTCGAACAACTCAATAAAGACGCGGCCGCCTGGGACGCCGAACTACGGGCCAAGGCCGACGGCCAAGACCCGATGCATCCTTTGGATGTCTATACCAACCTAGAGCAGCACATAGATGAGGACACGGTCTTGGTGATGGACGGCGGCGACTACGTGCAGTGGGGCCGGTCGTTCTTGAAGGCCCGCAAGCCGGGCCGGTTCCAGAGGTTGGGGCCATTGAGCCATCTGGGCGCAGCCGTGCCCTACGCCATGGCAGCCAAGTTGGCCTACCCCGAGAGCAAGGTTGTTGCATTCTCCGGAGACGGGGCCTTCGGTTTCTATTCTATGGAATACGACACCTGCATCCGGCACAACATCAACATCACCACCGTCTTGGGCAACGACCATACCTGGGGCATCGATAAGACCTTCCAGGTGGCCTACTACAACCGGGCGGTAGGGACAGACCTGCGGCCGATACGCTACGACAAAGTGGTTGAGGCCATCGGCGGTTACACGGAGCATGTGGACAAACCCTCGGAAGTTGGTCCGGCGGTGGGAAGAGCCCTCGCATCGGGTCGTCCTTCCCTAGTTGATGTGGCAATTCGATCTGGGGCCAGCCCATTGGCCGACGCAATGATCGCCCGCCGGACGGGCGGCTAAGGCCGATATCGCCGATATTCGTAGAGATTGCTATAAAATATAAGCAATCACCGTTAAAAATTTTACGATACCTGTTAATATCAAAAAGTAATTTGCAAGCTATTCAAGATTCGAATACTGTATTGCCTAGGAAATAGGGTTGACAAATAATTAGACCGCCGCTAATGTGTGGATTAAGGCTAAAACCCGAGCCCAGGGATACATATATTTGGGAGGGACAGGCATGTTAAAGATTGGCCATGAGGTCGTTAGGCCTGGCAAATACCAGGGCGATGACTCTGTAACCATTACGATTCCTGAGGAATTGGAGACGGTTGCTGGCATCCCCTTGGAGCACCGCGAAGTTGACTGGTACGCACGTGAGTATCCTCTGGAAACCATGAACATCACAGAGAGAGCTTCCCGTGACTGGGCCAACGGCATCCGTGACAACCACGTAGAGATGCGTGAGATCC
>VFHG01000055.1 GCA_009392075.1 SAR202 cluster bacterium | reverse complement strand
GCCGGAGGGTTCGAAGCCAATGCTGAGATGCGCAGCCGCTACCTGGGTCCAGGTTGGGAAAACGTAAAGGTCAGGGGCATCCCCTACAACACCGGTGACGGCATCAAGATGGCCCTGGACATCGGCGCCCAATCCCACGGCCACTACAGCAGTTGCCACGCCGTGGCCTGGGACATGAACGCCCCGGCCTTCGGGGACCGCACCATTACCGAGCTTTACCAGAAGCACTCATACCCCTTTGGCCTGATCGTGAACATCAACGGCGAGCGGTTCTTGGACGAGGGCGAAGACTTCCGAAACTACACCTACGTCAAGTTCGGCCGCGCCTATCTGACTCAGCCACAGGGCTTAGGATTCCATATTTTCGATGAAAAGGTCAAACACCTGCTCCGCGACGAGTACCACATCGATCAGGTAACGATGGCCAAGGCCGACACCCTGGAAGAACTGGCCGAACGGTTGGATATCGACCCAGCCGGCTTCGTCAAAACCATCGAGGAATACAACGCGGCAGTGCAGACCGATATCCCTTACAACCCAACGATCAAAGACGGCCGGAACACCGTGGGCATCACCCCACCCAAGAGCAACTGGGCCGAACTCATCGACACCCCACCCTACACCGGCTACGCTGTAACCTGCGGCATCAGTTTCACGTTTGGCGGCGTTAGGATAAACAACCGCGGACAGATCGTCACCAACAGCCAGGAGCCTATCCCCGGCCTCTATGCCGCCGGTGAGATGGTCGGCGGTCTGTTCTACCACAACTATCCCGGCGGCTCCGGTCTATCGGCGGGCATGGTCTTCGGCAAGCTGTCCGGCACCAGCGCCGGGAGAGACGCCAAGGCGCTAAAAAGCTAATAAACAAGCAACGAGGAGAATCATGGTCTCGACTGCCGAGGGGATAAAACTGATCACGGCCGAGACCGGCCGGCTCAAAGAATATGTCCGCGGCACCGGCCCTGAACAGTGGAGTCTGGATAGCCCTTGTGAAGGCTGGACGGTTGGCGATGTGATCGGCCACCTCGGCTGGGCCGCCGAGTTTTTTGCCGACGCCATCTCCCAAGGCCGGGCCGGCATCACCACCGCTCCGCAGGGCCTTCCCGAGATCGGGACCCTTCCTCTTCCGGAACTTCCCGGCCTCATAGCCAGCATGGCCAAGGAATATAATTGCTCGGCCGGTGCACAGTTGCCGGACGCATTCGCTTCCAGCGTTGACCGTCTGACCGGGATATTCGCCAGTATGGAAGACGACGATTGGGACAAAGAATGTTGGAGTTTCAGGGCGCTTCAACCGGCATCAACCTACGTCACCACTCGCATCAGCGAAGTTGTAATCCACTCCTGGGACATCCGCTTCCCATCGGACCCGCAGGCGGGGCTTTCGTCAGATTGCGTTGCCGTGGTCTTGGACCGGCTAACCGTCTGGTTAAACAGCATCGGTCTGGCAGATTTCAAGCCATCGCAGGCTTCTGGCCACTACCGGTTCGTGACCATTGGGGCCGCCGAACTCCGGAAGGATGTTGTCACCGGAGACCAGGAGAACCGGGTCGAAGACGCTTCGGGAGAGCCAACTGCGACGCTGACATGTGACGCTGATGTTTTAGCGCTATTGGTTTGGGGCCGTCTGAAACCAAGTGAAGTTTTGGCCGACGGCAGGCTCTCGTTAAGCGCTGGATCCGGGTCGAGCGACGAGTTTGCCGCCTGGCTATCCCGATGATCCGCAACCATTCTTTCCTTTCCCGCATTGAATCTATAGAGCTTTAATAGGGCTGTTACGCCTACTGTGCGCAGATTTGGTGATATGATTGGCGTAACTACATTGCAAATCATTGGGAGCCAGGAAAGCTCCCTTACTAACTAATCTAGGAATTCATGCAATCCACCGAAACAACTAAGAAACCGCTCTACTTCGGCTGGTACGTATGTGCCGCCACCGTATTCATCGGATTTGTATCCATCGGCGCCCGCAACAGCTTCGGCGTGTTTGTCATACCGATGAGCGAGGAGTTCGGCTGGAGCCGGTTCACTGTCTCGATCGCCGCGGCTCTCGGTGTCCTCGTTAACGGTATCATCCAACCATTCATGGGCCAATTATTTGACCGGACCGGTGGCCGTAAAGTGATTATCACCGGCCTGTTGGTCCTGGGGATATCAACGATTCTCCTCTCTCTAACTTTCCACATCTTGTTCCTAGTCTTCATGTTTGGATTTATCGCATCGATGGCCCAAGCAGGTCCGGCCCTATCCAACACTGCCGCTTTGATGTCCCGTTGGTTCAAGCGCCGGCGCGCAACTGCTATCAGCATCAACTCCGCCGCCCTATCGTTGGGCGGGCTGATCATGGTCCCGTTCTCCATGTATCTGCTCCAGGCCACTAGTTGGCGCGTGGCGTGGATCGGTTTGGGCATCATCGTCCTCACATCGTTGCCTCTGGCATATTTCTTCATTCGAGAAAGGCCTTCTGATATGGGTCTCAATCCTGATGGCGACCCTTCATCATCAGAGGACGGGGCCAACCCTCGCCGCCGTGAACTGAAAGGCCCCTTGGAAGTTGAAACCTGGCGTGAGTCGTTCAAGTCAGCGCCGATATGGCAGATGGCTGGCTCATACTTCGTCTGCGGCACCACCACCTTCGTGCTTTCAGTGCATTTCATCCCTTTCGCCATCGAGGACCGGGGAATCTCCGGCACAACCGCGGCGACCATTTTCGGCTACATGATGGGTCTCAACATCATCGGCGCTCTGGGTGCCGGGCTGCTTGCAGACAAGATTGGCGGCACCAAGAACTGGTTGGCGCTGGTCTATTTTATGAGGGGCATAGCCTACATAGTTCTTCTTACTGTAGATTCGGTTGCTGGTCTATGGATTTTCGCCAGCATCGCCGGTTTTTCTTGGGTGGCTACCCTTCCTTTGACCTCTTCGCTCACTGCAGATGTGTACGGATTAAAGGCCATGGGGACCATTTCTGGGATAACGTTCATGTTCCACCAATTTGGCGGTTTCGGCAGCGTTCTCTTGGCCGGGCTCCTCTTCGACATCACCGGTTCCTATGTTTTGCCGTTTGCCATCGTCGGGGTGCTTCTGTTCCCTGCTGCCATATCTGCATTTAGCATCAAAGAGCGCAAATACTCAGCCCGCTACCAAATCGCGGTCTCCACGGCCGCCGCTGGCGATTGACCGGCCTAATCAGAGGTAACTAATCTCGACCGGACCAACTCCTAGGTTGCCAGCAGTGGTATGATGCGCCGACTGATAACCATTGTTGTCAGGAATGACTGGATTCAGCGCACCAAACGCCCTTTAGGTTCCGATGAGTTCAACCGAAAAGGCAAAAGCACCGCTCTATTTTGGTTGGTATGTGTGTGCCGCCACGGTGTTCGTCGCGTTCGTGACCACGGGCGCTCGAAGCAGCTTCGGAATCTTCATCATTCCCTTAGAAGAAGAATTCGGCTGGTCCCGGTTCATGCTGTCATCTGCCGTGGGCACGGGCTTTCTGGTCAATGGCCTAACCCAGCCCTTCGTGGGCCGGTTGTTCGACCAGTTCAGTGGCCGCACGGTCATCATGGTTGGACTGGTCATCGCCGGACTTGCCACGGCGTCCCTCAGTCTCACGTTCAACTACCTTTTCTTATTCTTTGTGTTCGGGATCCTACTTTCCACCGCCATGAGCGGCGCGTCGGTAACCAACACCATGGCGCTCCTGGCAAAGTGGTTCCACCGTAGACGGTCAACGGCGCTGGGGATCAATGTGGCGGGTGCATCTTTGGGCGGCCTTACGCTGGTGCCTTTCGGTATGTTCTTGTTGCAGGCGACCAGTTGGCGGGTGACTTGGGCTGCGCTGGGTCTGATAATTCTGGTCCTGGCCTTGCCCATGGTGTATTTCTTCATCCGGAACGACCCGGCAGACATGGGCCTTCAACCGGACGGGGACACGGAAGAGGCCACCCCGGCCAATAAACTTGAGAGGAAACGGGGGCCGATCGAGGTTGAAAAATGGTCTGAGTCTTTCCGCTCTTGGCCCATGTGGCAAATCTCCGCGGCCTATACTGTTTGTGGTATCACCACGGGCATGATTGCAGCCCATTTCGTTCCGTACGCTATCGGCCAGGGTTTGTCTGGGACTCTAGCCGCTCTCGCATTCGGCGTGATGATGGCGCTCAACGTGGTGGGAGGACTTGGGGCGGGCTTCCTTGGCGATAGGTTCGGGCGTAAAAACCTGCTGGCCGCCGTTTATGTCCTACGCGGGATCGCCTTTATCTTCTTACTGCTATTCCCCGGCGCCACGGGCGTCTGGATATTTGCGCTGTTGGCTGGGTTCTCATGGATCGCCAGCGTGCCTCTGACCACTTCCCTGACCGCTGATGTCTATGGATTACGGGCACTGGCGACGATCTCCGGTATCTCCTTCCTATGCCATCAGGTAGGTTCATTCGTGAGCATCTTGGCCGCGGGCCTGCTGTTCGACATCACCGGTTCCTACACCCTGCCGTTCGCCATCGGTGGAGCGCTCTTGTTCCCGGCCGCCATCTCGGCATTCAGCGTCAGGGAGCGTAAATACTCTGCCCGTTACCAAACACCGCTATCAACAGCGGCTGCCGCCGGAGATTAACCAATCTTGCCGGAATCGGTATTTAGTTTCATTCTGGCCCACCAGAGCGACGCTGCGGACTCTGAGTTGCTTCGCTGGATCAAGGTGCAGTTGGACCATATCTTCGGCTCGGAGCCTTGGGCCGTAGTCGCGATCATGGGATTCATCATCCTCGCCATCCCCATATTTGTTGGCGCTCTCTACTTGATGCAAGCCAACCGGAGGGCAGCCGCCGACCCTATAGATTCAGAACCGATACAACAAGACGGTCAAGAGCAAGAACGCGCACCGTAGGCAAGCGCGGTAAAGCCGCCGGACCCATGCCTGGAACGGGCACAAACTAAACTTGCCACGGTCTCGGAAAAATTGTAGACTAACCCTCGCTGTAGGTCGAACGATTTGCGGCGTGAAATGCCCCCTAACGACCCTGCCGAGATTGTCGGCCACGGTCCGGCCCAGAGAAAAAGAGGAGACGCACCGAGAAGACTATGTTTGACAAAAAATCCCTTGACGCGATGTTTAGCGAGCTTCGGGACAACTACGAACTGGAGCCTGAATGGGAAGATATCCAACGGGACGCCCACCTCGGCATCGCTCGGTCCGACGGCGGCGTGGACTTGGGCGACATCGACCCCAGAGTTGCTGAAGTCCTGAAGAAGCATAATCCCAGCTAACCACAACCTGGAACCAATCTGACTTGTCGTGAACAGTCCGTCATGCTGGACTGACCGTTAACACCTTGGATTGCAAAAACATAGCGTGTTACCAACAGGGACGGACCCTCTGATAAGGGTCCGTTCTTTTTTGTGAAATCGACCATCCGCCGGAGGTAACACGCTTTGCATTGCCGACGCTGTCAGTCCCTCAAATTGATCCCTCTGGAAATACCGGCAGTCTGCCCGAATATCTCCTACAAAAAATGGCCGATACCATAGAGTCTTCCCTAAGCGAATATAGAGCTAATGTTAAGGCAGAGATCACCGGGTAACCAGTCAGCGAATCCATTAACTAAATCACCGGAATTAGTCAGCCCGTGTTGAACAACGCGTGCTGACTCTTTTTACGGACAGGTTCCTTTTTAAGGCAAGCACGGGGCTACAGGAACCTGTTGAACCAACCCAGAGTTCGAACTAAGTACTCCTCACGCATCTTAGGGTGTCCCATCCTAGGAAACAGGTGGGAGCAGCCTGGAAAACGCACGAACTCCACGTCCTTCCCCAACCGCTTGAGCGCAATGAAATACTCCTCACTCTGACCGATCGGACAGCGGGCGTCGGCATCGCCGTGGAGCAGCAGCACTGGTGTGTCCACATTGGCAACATAAGAGATCGGCGAACGTTCCAACATTTTGTCGGTAGCATCGACGATCGAGCCTCCCCACTGTGCTTCACCGAAGCTGATCCCTATATCTGAAGTGCCATACATGCTGTGCAGATTGATGCAGGGCGCCCCCACCACGGCGGCTTTGTACCGGTCCGTGTGGCCAACGGTCCAACTGGTCATGTAGCCGCCGTAACTGTAACCGTGGACGCCCAACTTGTCCTCGTCCACATATGGCTGCTGGCATACATGGTCAACCGCGGCCATCAGGTCCCGATAGTCTTCACCGCCCCAATCGTCCAGCACGGCCATCATAAAGTCCGTGCCATAGGTGCTCGAGCCCCTAGGATTCACCGCCAAAACTAAGTATCCCGCAGCGGCTAGGACCTGCTGGGCCGGTACGAAAGCATCGAAAAAGGCCCCGTTGGGTCCGCCATGAATATCCAGCACCAACGGGTAGGTTGATGCGGCGTCGAACTGGGGCGGAAAGAACAGCCGGCATTCGATCTCGAACCCTGACTCATCGCCAGGCCTGGCGATGGAAAACTTCTCCATTTCCGCCGCCGGGTGCTCCTTCATATAGGAGCGGTTGTATTCCGATAACTCCTGGCCAACGCCCGTTGCCAGATCGATTCGAATGAGGTCGCCGGGGGAGTCTGGGTTTGAGGCAGCCACAACAGCTCGACCCCCGTTTCGATCAATTGTCAGCCCGGTGGCCAGGCAAGACCCGCCCCAGACCGTCTCACTTGGCCCGCCCTCCGGAGGCGTAACCATAAGGAATGACTCGCCCTTGCGCTCCCCAAGGTAGAGGATTTGGCCATGGTCTGTCCAATGCAACGTGGCTGGCCGCATGACCGGAGGAAACCCCAGATAGGGTTTGATGGTGTCGTCGGTCAGTTTCTGCGGCTCTTTGCCGTCTTCTAACACATACAGCCATCCTTGCCAAAGCACCATGCCTTCCGGCGCGTCA
This sequence comes from SAR202 cluster bacterium, assembly GCA_009392075.1. The sequence continues at coordinate 2,062 of VFHG01000055.1, read as the reverse complement.
GAGCCAACCACAGCCAGTTGCCCTCCGTCAGGAGACCACGTCAGCGCCCCAACACTTAACAGACCTTCGGAGACTAACTTGGGTTCCCCGCCTTCCGCCGGCACCGTATACACCTCACTTAGCGCCAGGAAATCACGGTCGTCACGGCGGCCTGATATGAAAGCAATCTGCGATCCGTCTGGAGACCACACCGGAGCCGTGTCGTCCCAGTCACCGTCAGTCAACTGGCGAGTTTCGTCGCTATCCAGGTTTACCACGAACAGATGGAAATGGGCGTCTCCGCGCCAGCCAAGGGTGTCGTACCGGTAGCGCACCCGCTGCACCACCGTGACCTGTGGCACCCCCTCGGTCCCAACAGAAGCGTCTGCCTCCTCCGGGTCAACGTCGCCACAAACCGCCAAGCTCTTTCCATCGGGAGACCAGCCGTAATCAATGACGCCTTTGGGCAGATCGGTGACCTTCTTGGGTTCATTGCCTTCCATCCCGTCTTCCATCCCGATAATCCAGACCTGAGCAGGGCTCCCATCGACCGAGCGCAGAAACGCTGTTCGAAGGCCGTCCGACGAAATTTTGGGCGCCGAGTCTTTGGCTCCTTTGGTAAGTTCTTTCTTCGACCCCTTCTCCAGGTCCAATACGATTATCTGAGAACGGTTGCTCACAGTTTCGGCATCGACCCAGCCTAACGTGTAGGCCAGCGATGACCCGTCCGGAGAGAGGTTTGGATCGCTGGTAGTTTTAAGATGGTATACCAAGTCCGATGTGATTGGTTCAGTCATTTCGCACCATGAGAAAGCTAGTCGGGAAACGTGACCGATTCTAGCATAAGGCCAGAACCTGAGCACGCCCAAAGACCAGATATAATGGCCCTGCTTTGGCGGCCTGTGAAGAGATTTAGGAGGATTTCCAATGCAGCGTGATCTGATCGGTTACGGGAAGAACGTCCCGCAGATAGAGTGGCCTGGCGGGGCACGCATAGCCGTGTCCATGGTGGTCAATTACGAAGAGGGGGCCGAATACTCAACCCTGGATGGCGACGCTCACCACGAAACCAACGGCGAGGTCCCGTCACCCGTGCCACCCCAGGACCGTGACCTGAACAACGAGTCTTTCTTTGAGTACGGCAGCCGCGTGGGGGTCTGGCGGCTGTTGGACATGTTCAAACGCCACGGGGTCAGTTCCACGTTCTTCTCCTGCGCCTTGGCCTTGGAACGCAACCCTGAGGTCGCCCGGGAGATCACCGCTCAGGGCCACGAAGTCTGCGGCCACGGATACCGCTGGGAGGAATACCACCTGAAGGACATCGACGCCGAAAGAGAGGCCATCGCCAACACGGTTGTGTCATTGGAACGCACCACCGGCGAGCGCCCGGTTGGCTGGTTCACCCGCTACGGCCCGAGCCTTAATACCAGAAACCTGGTGGTGGATGAGGGGGGATTCATCTATGACAGCGCCGGCTTGAATGACGACCTGCCCTATTATGTGGAAGCGCGTGAAAAACCTTGGCTGGTGATCCCCTACAGTATGGAAACCAACGACGCCCGGTTCTGGCGCGGAGGCCTGGTCAGCATCAACGACTTCTACGAGTACCTGCAAGAGACCTTTGATTGCCTGTATGAAGAAGGGGCGGAACGCCCAAAGATGATGTCGGTTGGACTGCATTGCCGGATAGCCGGCCGCCCTGCCCGTTCACGTGCAGTGGAGCGCTTCCTGAACTACACCAAAGACTTCCCAGGCGTTTGGTTCGCCCGCCGCGATGAGATTGCCCGTTGGTGGCTGGAGCACTACCCGCCGGGCACGCTCCAAGCCTGATGCGGCCGGAGATCCCACCTCTGCTAGACCGCTGTCGACTTGCGCGCCCGGAAGACGATACCCATAACGCTAAAATCTATGGCGGCCGATTTTTGTGCGGCGTTCGGGTAAATATCGTCGCGCCAAATGATCTCGAAATCTTCGAACCCGACCTTTGAAAGCTTGCCAGCAAGCTCTGCTTCCAGCAGAGCACCGATGATTCAACCGGTCCAGAGGTCTATGTTTCTCCTGGCGCCTTCCGGGATCGGTTTAT